>CACYHM010000020.1 GCA_902774195.1 uncultured Eubacteriales bacterium | reverse complement strand
GTAGGCATCGAGCACCTCTTTGCCTCCCTGAAAATCCCCGCTCATTATCATATTGCATCCGCGCTCTATCTCTACGGGATCTGAAAGCTCTTCGAGCCTCCCGGATATCTCCTCTCTGAGAGCCGCGAGCATATCGTCATCCATCTCATGAGCATCTTTTTCTGTTCCGGACGAATACTTCATGAAGTCCTGCCAGGTCAGCTGCGCCTTGAGGTAAAGGCCCATGTTGAGATAGGCATAGCCGAGGAAGTAATATCCCATTGCAAAATCCGGATGGATCATCGTCAGAAGCTCGAAGGTCTCCATGGATTCGGCCTTGAACATGCCTACTCTCTCTCCTTCGCCCTCCCCTTCGCCGAAAGCCGCGGCATCCGTATCGCTTATCTCCTTGCAGGCTCTTGCGTAAAGATACAGGGCTTCGCGGGACTGAGGTTCCAGCCTGAGAGCTGCCCTCAGGAGCATGCAGGCATCTTCGAGATCCCCTGAGTCCGCAGACCTCGCGCCTTCTGCCACGAGCATAGGCACCGCATCGCCGCCCGCGGCGTGTCTGATGAAAGCAGTATAGCTTCCGGCATAGATGAAATGAGGATCCGCACCGATGACCCTTGCCATGTCGAGCACTATGTTCCTTACATCTATTTCGCCGGAGCTTTCTGAAGCATCAACGCCAAGAGGGACAGGAACTCCGCTTAGCATACCGGAGGCACCCGTCCTTTCGAGCCAGCCCTGCGACAATTCGGCAAACATCATGTCTTTTATGCGCGGGCTGAGGTATTCGCTGATCCTGTCCTTGTTTTTTTCTTCCAATGTGTCAGTCCCAGCCCTTTTTATCGAACTTTCTCATCGCTTCTTCAGATACAAGAGCGGAAAGATCCGAGTATATGACATCCTTCAGGATATCGAGCTTTACAGGATCTGCAAGCTCGTCATACAGACCGCAGCAGTACTTGTAAAGCGTGCGGGCAAGGTTTTCTTTCTTATGCAGTCTGCCGTTCAGATCGCTCCTCATTATATACGATGTGAGTCCCCTGAAGAGTTCGTACGGCTTGAGTCCTGTGTCGTTCAGTATCCTTGGCAGCGATTTTTTGAATCCGCCGTCCCCGGCATAGCTCTCCACGGTCTTTGCCACTCCTCTGAGTCTCAGCATCTCGGCAGCGCTCAGATGGCCTGTCGCGATCACTTCATAAGGTGCATGGGATGCGTAGACGTAGCCGTATCTTTCCGCTTCCTGTCTGAGCATGCTGCCCTTGCTCACGCAGATAGGCTCTATGTGGACAGGCATGCCCTCAGCCATGCCGAAAGCCTTGTTGAACGAGCGCGCGAACATCGCCTCAGTCTCAAGCGGGAGTCCTGCCTTGACATGGATCTCAGTCTGCACATTCCCCGTTTGCAGAAGCTTCGTGGTGTTGTACATCAGACGGTAGATGTTCTCGCCTCTGCCGATGGCCGCAAGGACCTCTGCGTTCGTGCTGGCTATGTCGATGTTGAATACTATCTGGCCGTCCCTTGCTTCTGCAAGCAGTCTCATGGTCTCTTCGTCGAGATCGTCACCGTTCACATAGAATTCGAACGTGGTGATGCCGTTGTCGTTATTGATGATGTATTCGAGTATCCTGTACGCCCTCTCGCTGTTGTAGTTGAAAAACCTGTCGAGGAATACGACTCTTTCGACCTCGCATGCAAGGAAGTACCTTAATTCGGTGCATACTCTGCCGAGACCGAGTCCTCTGACCCTGGCATCAGGCAGATACTGCGAATAGACGGTCCTGTCGGAAGTGCCCCTTATGGTCTCGTAGTATACGGTTCCCTTTCCGACCTCGAACCTGTCGTAAGGGAACGGGAGCGATTCCATGTCGACCGGCGCGTCGTAAGGATTGACGACGACCTGATCGTTGTCCCTGTACGCGAGTCCGGGTATATTCTCATAGTCGAACTCGTAGCTCAGAAGAGATTTTATGAAGCTGAACAGCACTCTTTCGCCTTCGCCTCTCACTACATAGTCGACAAACAGATTCTCTTTCATGAACCTGCGGGTCTCAAAAGATACTTCCGTGCCTCCGAATACGATCGCGATGCTCGGGACCGCCTTTTTGACCATCTCGGCTACATGCCTGAGCTGGCCTTCATTGAAGCTGTTTGTGTGGAAGTACACGATATTGTACTGGTCGGAGGCGATCTCTTCGAAAATATCGGTATAAAGATCGTTCCTTCCAAAGCTCCTGAGTCTTACCTCCATCGGAGAATCCGCGAGTACGCAGTACAGGTATTTGAGCGCCAGATCGGTACGTGCCTCATCGGACTCTATAGTAGTTAATAACAGTTTCATGTATGTTCCTTTCATCTTCTATCAGAAGAAAACCTTACATCCTTTCAGGTGCTTTGATCCCCAGCAGTCCCAGACAATTCGCTATAACAGTCTTCGACGCTTTCACGAGCGCCAGTTTTGCTCTTCTCTCATCTCCGTTATCTACCAGGATATGTTCGTCATGATAGAACTTGTTGAAGGCCTGAGCTATGTCTGTGAGATGCCTTGTAAGTATCGAAGGCTCGTATTTGTCTGCAGCCTCGATGACCACCTCCGGCACCCTGTATATCAGTTTTGCAAGAGCATAGGCGCTGTCGCTTTCAAGATATGAAGGATCGATATCTCCCAGGCTGTTCACATCTGTCCCTTCGGCCTCGGCCTTTCTGAGAACGCTCGAAGCCCTCGCGTGGGTATACTGCACGTACGGACCTGTCTCTCCGTCGAAATTCAGGACCTTGTCCCAGTTGAATACATAATCCTTGATCCTGTTGTTGGAGAGTTCCTGGAAGATAACGGCTCCGATGCCGACTTCCTTCGATACCTCTTCGATATCTACGCCCTGAGCCTCTTTTTCGCGCATGATATCGGCCGTCTTCTGCACAGCTGTGTTCAGAACGTCCTCAAGGAACACGACCCTGCCCTCTCTTGTGGACATCATCTTTATATCGTCTCCGTCAGCCAGGCTCACCAGACCGAACGGAACGTGTATGCAGTCTTTTTCCCACTCGTATCCCATGAGCTCGAGCACCTTCTTCCACTGCCTGAAGTGAAGGTTCTGCTGCGAAGCGACCACATAGATGCACTTGTAGAAATCGTAGTGCTCCTTGCGGTATACGGCAGCCGCTATGTCTCTTGTCACATAGAGGCTGGACCCGTCCGACTTGGTGATCATGGCGGCCCCGAGATCATACGGCTCAAGATCGACGATCTGAGCTCCCTGGGATACGACAAGCAGGCCCTTGTCTCTGAGTTCATCGATGAATCTCGGCATCTTGTCGGAATAGAAGCTCTCTCCGGCGTATGAATCGAACTCTATGCCGAGCATGTCGTAGACCCTGTTGAATTCGGCAAGCGAAAGTTCTCTGAATTTCTTCCAGAGTTCGACCTCTTCAGGTTCTCCGGCCTCGAGTCTCACGAAAGTCTCTCTCGCCTCATCTTCGAGTTCCGGATGCTTTTTTGCTTCATCGTGGAACTTCGTATAGTATGCCAGCAGAGTCTTTATCGGGTCATTTGCGAGTTCTTCTTTGCTTCCCCACTTTCTGTAGGCGACTATCATTTTACCGAACTGCGTTCCGTAATCTCCGAGGTGGTTTATCCTCGTGACATCGTATCCGACCGCGTCATAAAGCTTGTACAGCGCGTTTCCGATAACTGTGCTTCTTATATGTCCTATGTGGAAAGGCTTGGCGATGTTAGGAGAAGAATATTCGACTATGACCTTGCGTCCCTGTCCTATGCCGGACCTGCCGTATTCCGCTCCTTTTCCGTTCACTTCATCTACGACCTGCCCCGCAAAATAGGCCCTGTCAATGAAGAAGTTGACGTAGGCGTTCACGTTCTCTACCTTTGCGAAGCCTTCTGCTTCTCTTACTCTGTCCGCCACATCCTGCGCGATCATCTGAGGAGCCTTGCGCAGAGTCTTTGCAAGTCTGAAGCACGGGAAAGCATAGTCTCCCATGGCCTCGTCGGCAGGGATCTCGATCATGTCCCTTATCTCTTCAGTGCTCAGTCCCAGCGTCTCGTCATATATCGCTTCTGCTATAAGTTCCTTGAAATCCGTCATTGATGATTACCTGTAAATATCTCTCTTTGATACGTGAAAATGAACATAATTTGACAAATTATTGTAGCACAAAAAAACGGTGTTTTCATCATTACACACCGTTTTTTAAACAATAATACAGTTTATTTGCGGCCTCTGAGTTCGACTATGGTGCAGCCCTCGCCTCCGTCGTTGTATGGGGCCGACTTGTACGACTTTACATGCTTGTTTCTTGAGAGCTCGGCTCTCAGGCCTTTTCTGAGTATTCCCTCTCCTCTTCCGTGTATGATATGCACAGTTACGAGGCCCGCAAGAAAGGCATCGTCGATGTATTTGTTCATCAGGTCAGTCGCCTCATCGAGGTCCTTGCCTATGAGGTTTATCTCGGGTCTGATGGTCTTCGACTTTCCGAACGACATATTGCCGTATTTCGCCTTTTTCTTTTCTTTATTGCCCTGAGGCTCAGATTCTGCGATAACAATGTCCTTTATATTCACGTCTGTCCTGATCGATCCGAGTCTTATCCTGAGGTTTCCCCTTGCGTCAGGCAGGGTCTCAACATCGCCCGTCTGGTCGAGCTTTGTGTATTTGACTCTCATGCCAACTTTGAGATCCGACGGATCCGGCATCTTGCCTGTCTGGACAGTCTCCGGTCTGGGAGCCTTATCGGGCTTCAGGGCGGACTCCGCCTGTCTGAGCTTCTTTCTGCTCTCGGCCGCGCCGCCGGCTATATGGCCTTCGTTGAACCCCGCGTCCTTTTTTCGGTGCTGTATATCCCTGAGTTCCGCTGCTATATCGTCAATAGTGCCCTGAGCATCCCGCAGCATGGATCCGGCTTTCTTTCTTGCCTCCTCGACTATCCTCGCTGCCTCAGCCTTTGCATCCGCAAGCTCTTTTTCTGCCTCGCTCATGGCTTCCTGCGCAGCTTCTCTTTCTCTTCCGGCTTCGGCTAGCGCGGCCTCGGCTTCAGCCTGGTCGGCCTCGACTCTCGACACCGCCTGCTCGAATTCGAGCTGCTCTTCTCCGAGCAGTTCAGACGCTCTGGTGATGATATCCCTGTCCAACCCGAGTTTTTCGGATATCTCAAACGCGTTAGACTTGCCCGGCAGACCGACCCTGAGTCTGTATGTTGGCGAAAGTGTCTCGACATCGAACTCCATAGACGCGTTCTCGACCCCCGGAGTAGAAAGCGCATACTTCTTGAGTTCGGTATAGTGCGTCGTTGCGGCTATGAGGCATCCCGCATCCTTGAGCCTCTCAAGCTCAGCTATGCCTAGGGCCGCTCCTTCGAGCGGATCCGTACCGGCGCCAAGCTCATCCAGAAGCACAAGACTGCCTTCACCGGCGCTTTCGAATATCTCTATTATGTTCTTCATATGCGACGAGAATGTGCTGAGGCTCTGCTCGATGCTCTGCTCGTCGCCTATATCCGCGAATATCTCTTTGAGCACAGGCATGCTGCTGTTCTCATCTGCCGGTATGTGAAGTCCGCTCTGAGTCATAAGACATAAGAGTCCTATGGTCTTCAGAGTGACCGTTTTGCCGCCTGTATTAGGCCCGGTTATCAGAAGCGTGGTCCAGTCCCTGCCGAGTTCAACGTTTACCGGTACAACTTTATCGTCCGGTATAAGCGGATGCCTTCCGGCTCTTATGTCTATGTATCCTTCTTCGTTCAGATGCGGCTCTCTTCCGTCCATCATGACGGAAAGTCTTCCCTTTGCTCCTATGAAATCGAGTTCCGTAAGCAGCTTCTGGTTGTTTTCGATGGCTTTCGCGTGCTCGCCGACCCTGCTGCTGAAGGCTTCGAGTATCTTCGTTATCTCGGCCTGTTCGTCGAGTTCAAGCTGCCTGAGCTCGTTGTTCAGATTAACTACTGCCTGCGGCTCCACAAAGAGTGTCGCTCCTGTGGACGACTGATCGTGCACCATTCCCGGGAAGAGATTGATATATTCCTTCTTGACAGGTATGACATATCTTCCGTTGCGCATCGTGACTATTGCGTCCTGCAGGTGTGACTTGGCGGAGCCGGTGCTTATCATCTTCTGGAGCCTCGACTTGATAAGAGCGTTCTTGTTGTTTATCTCGCGCCTTATCGCCCTGAGTTCAGGGGAAGCGTTGTCTGACATCTCGTCTTCGCTTATCACGGCATCAGAAATATCCTGCTCGAGCTTAGGTACCGGCTCGAGCAGGCCTGCTATCTCAGGTATGATCTTAAGGCCTTCGGGCATCTCTTCCGACAGAAAGCTTTTTACGGTACGGGCCGCATTAAGAGCGCTCCTGACCTGCAGAAGCTCTCTCATGCTGAGTATCCTGCCCTTTGCCGCCATGCCTGTGACCGGGTCTATGTCGCCCGTCTCTCCGACGGGGATATTCCCCTTATACAGAATAACGGAAACCGCTTCAGTAGTTTCCGTCAATGCGTCCTGCGTCATGCGCATGTTTGTCATCGGAGCGAGCTTCGAAATGCGTTCTTTTGTGAGCGCCGAGCCCGCCTGCTGCGACAGCAGGTCTGTTATTTTGTTGAATTCGAGGAGTGTCAGTATTTTAGAGTTCATCTTCAGTGCTCAGTCTTTTTATGGACTTGATCTCGTTTTTGAGATTTACGTTCTCCATCTGCAGATCAAAGTATGCGTTCTCCATCTCGACCAGTTTTTCCTGAAGCTTTCTGTAATCTTCCGAGCTCTGCGACTGTCTGTCGACCTCTGTGGACATTTTCTCCTTAAGATCGGTGACCTGTTTCTTTGTCTGCTCCCACATCGCGATGTAGTGCTTCACATCGTTATCGAGCTGATAGTTCTCTGTCTGGAGCTTGAGAGTCATGTCCGTGTTGTCCATGAGCTTCTCCGCGATATTGAGCGCCGCGAGGACCGCCGACTTGAAATTAGGATTGACATTCAGAGCTCTGCTGGTGCTCCTGATTTCTTCGTCGACCATCTTTGCGATCTCCTTGATGCGCTCTTCGCTCTTGTCGCTCGAAAGCACATAATTGGATCCGCAGATCATTACATCGGCTCTGTTCTTTTCCATGTCTTACCTCACATCAAAATAATTTCGTTTACAGTCTGACTGACTCGTACATGAGTATAGCCGCCGCCATTGCGGCATTAAGGGATTCGACTCCGCCCTTCATCGGAAGAGTCACCCTCACATCAGCCATTTCCATGATCTCAGGAGATACGCCCCGGCTCTCGTTGCCGATCACCAGAGCTATGCCTTCCCTGAGGTTTTCTTCGTAATAAGGTCTGCCGCCCTCTACCGAGGTGACAACAAGCCTCCTGCCTGCTGCCAGTTCCCTTAGTTCTTCATTATCCTTCACAGCTATGAACGGTATGGCGAACACCATGCCGGCCGTGGATCTGAGGACTTTCGGCGACCACAGATCAGCAGTTCCGCTCATCGCGAGCACCGCTCCGTATCCGGCGGCAGCAGCCGTACGCACGATCGTGCCGAGATTTCCGGGATCCTGTATACGGTCAAGTATGAGTATGTTGGCCTCCGGAGGCAGGTCTCTTACGGTCTCGGGTCCGTATTCCTTCATTCTGACCACCGCCAGCATGCCTACGCCCCCGCAGGCATCGGTCAGCTTCTCGAACTCGCGGTCCGGGACAGCGCAAAGCGTGATGTCCGGCGAATCGATGCATGACGCGATCATGTCTTCCGTCCCGTTCCGGCTCTCGCTGAGCAGGCTCGCGGGCACCATTATGAAATCCACATCGAGTCCTCTTTCGAGTATCTCAGTAATGAGATTCCTGCCCTCGGCGACAAAGCGGCCTTCTTCGATGCGTCCCTTTTTGGTCTGCAGTTTTCTGACGAGCTTTGTCCTGCTGTTGCCCGCTGATGTTATCTTTACAAGCATATGGTCAAATGCCGGAAGTTCCGGGGCTTTCTACTTAAGGAACTCAGGGATATCAAAGGCATCAGGCTCAGCCTGGCTTCCCTTGTCGTCCTTGTCGAGCAGCTGATCGAGATCGACCTCTACAGCCTCAAGACCGTCCACGGTTATCCTCTTTGCAGTAGCGAGAGTATCCCTTTCAGGCGGATTGAGTATCACGCCCGACATTCCCTCGGTACGTCCGCCGAAGTCTGTAGCGATGATGGTGACGGATATCCTGTCTTTCATCTCTTCGCTGATCGTGGCACCGAAGATTATGTTGGCATCGGCATCAGCTTCGCCCTGTACTCTGTCGGCGATCGTGTTGATGTCGAGCATTCCCATGTCATATCCGCCTGTAACGTAGAGCAGTATGGACTTGGCTCCCGCGATAGATGTCTCAAGCAGCGGGCTGTTGATGGCATTCTGGATAGCCTGTTCGATCCTGTCTTCGCCCTCGCCTATGCCGACACCCATGTGAGCCACTCCGCGGCCCTCCATGACTGTCCTTACATCTGCGAAGTCTACGTTTACCAGTCCGTACTCGCTGATCAGATCGGAGATGCCCTGTACGCCCTGTCTGAGGACGTCATCGGCCATCGCGAAGGCTTCGAGCATAGAAGTGTTCTTTTCACTCGTGTCGATGAGCCTGTCGTTAGGTATGACGACCAGTGAGTCAACGAAATTGCTGAGATACTGTATTCCCTTTGCGGCTCTGTTCCAGCGCTTTTTGCCTTCGAAAGTGAAAGGCTTTGTGACGACAGCAACAGTAAGTGCGCCACAGTCCATCGATGCCTTTGCGATGATCGGAGCGGCTCCTGTTCCGGTACCGCCTCCCATTCCGGCAGTGATGAATACCATATCCGCATCCTGTATATGGGAAATGATCTCGTCAATGGATTCCTCGGCCGCCTTCTGTCCGATCTCCGGATTGGCTCCGGCTCCCCTTCCTCCGGCAACCTTCTCTCCGAGCTGGATCTTGATCTCAGCCTTGCATTTTGCAAGCGCCTGTCTGTCTGTATTGACTCCGATGAATGTGACACCCTGGAGCCCGGTGTCTACCATCCTGTTGATAGCATTGCATCCGCCGCCGCCTACACCGATGACTTTGATGATCGCGGCGTTCTCCTGCACAGATACAAAGTCGGAAACAAATTCCATAAATTAGTCCTCCTCAAATATAAACACATAAATAGATATAGTTATATTAACACACAATTCCCCCTTGTGCACCCGTTTTTCTGTAAAAAACCACAATATTTAGGGGTAATTTGCTTTACATAGCACAATTACTTGTAAACTATACTCATCCGTCAGATGATCGGCATGAACGAGGCAGACCCGTCTTCGTTGAATGTGATGGTCCCTCTTCTGATCCCGTCATCAAAGAGCTTTTCGACGATCTGATGCAGCCTTCCGTTTTTGAGATTCGTCATCAGGCTGTCGTAGTCCGTCCTGACGAGCAGCGTATCGTATATATATGCCCTCACCTTATTGCGCGAGGACATGTCTATCCTTACAAAATACAGATCGGCCTTCGATGTGGCCTTTATCAGATCGACGGTCTCCTTGAAAAGCCTCTCGTCCTCGGTACCGGTATCCCGTCCTCATCCATGATGAGATAATCATCGTCATATCTGAAAGCGAATTTCTCCTGCCTCTCCCGGACTTTTATGACAAGTGTCGACGGCAGTCTGCGCGAGACCCTTGCGCTTTTTATATACGGATTCTGTTCGAGATAGGAAGTTATCTCTTCCTTGTTGGCATTGTAGATTATGTTCTTTCCCGGTACGGCGTGCGCCATGTTTATGATCTCTTCGGTCGTATAATGCGAATTCCCGCGCACCTCTATCGAATCCACAGTGAACACCGGAGAGAGGGATAAAAGCGCTGCGGCTATCGATACCAGCAGAGTTATGGTCACAGCATAGAATTTTGTGCGGAAGCTCTTTCTCTTTCTGTCTTTTTCCTGCCTCCTGGCGGCTATCCTGTCTTTGAGTTCGCCGAGCTCCTCGTGCTCGGGAGGAAGTCCGTACAGAGTCTGCGCAAGCTCTTCTTCGGTCAGCGAGGGTGTCTGCTGCACACCTCCTGTTTCATCCGCGCCGGCCTCATCCTCCGTCTCTGACGGCGGTTCAATTCCGCATACGGTCCTGTAGATTATATCGGTCGCGTGCACCGGCGCTATGCTCCGGCTCGCTTCGGCCATCGCCTTTATCCTGTCGCGGTTGTTGTCAAGATCGGCAAGGGCATCGAGCACCTTATCTGCGGTATCACCGCCTTCTCTGATTATCAGAGCTCCTCCCGCATCCTCTACGGCCTTGGCGTTGTAGTACTGATGGTCTGCGGTAACGTTCGGAGAAGGGATGAATATAGCTGCTCTTCCGACCATTGTGGTCTCGGCCGTCGAAAGCGCCCCGCTCCTGCTTATGACGATGTCCGAGGCGGAAACGGTCTGAGGCATATCGCTGATATATGCGCTGATCCTTACGTTGTCAGGAGCAAAACTTTCTTCTTCGAGCCTTTCGCTGATCTCGTCGTAGTATTCGTTTCCGGTGCCCCAGATGACTGTATAGCCTTCCTTGTCTGCGTACTTTCTGGCTACCGCCTCGCCTATGGCATTGGTAGTGGCCGAACCGAGGCTGCCTCCGAAGACCATGATCACAAGGTCGTTCTGGAATATCCCCAGCGCATCTCTGTCGGCGTCCCTGTCCCTTCCGCAGAATTCGGCTCTCACGGGATTGCCGCTGTAGACTATATTGTTTTTCGAGCCAAAATGCCGGCGTGCCGATTCGAATCCGAGGAATACGTTTTTTGCAAATCTTGCCGCAAGCTTGTTCGACACTCCCGGATATCCGTTCTGTTCGTGTATGTATACCGGAACTTTGAGCTTTTTAGCGGCCAGCACCACAGGTACGCTGACGAAGCTGCCTGTGCTTATGACGGCGTCGGGCCTGAATTCCCTGAGTATCCTCAGGGACTCGTCCCTGCCCTTCATTGTCCTTTTTACAGTATTATAAAACTTTACAGGATCGCTCCTGTCTAGTCCTGTTGCCTCTACTTCGTACAGCCTGTATCCGTGGGCAGGGATTATCTCCCTCTCGAGAGGCTCTCCGCAGGCTATGTAGATGATCTCGCAGTCCGGATCTTCTTCCCTGAACTTGTCTCCGATGGCGAGAGCGGGATATATATGGCCTCCCGTGCACCCTCCTGTCAGAACTATCCTCATCTCTTCACCGCCTTACGTTTCCCTTTAGATATGTTCAGGGCTATACCGATGGCTATCATGAACGACCAGATGGAAGTTCCTCCGTAGCTTATGAACGGCAGTGTGATGCCTGTGGCAGGCATCGAGGATGTTACGACCGCGACATTTATTATCACCTGGAGGCCCAGCATTACCGCTACTCCGGTCGCAAGGTAGAATCCGAGTCTGTCGCGGGCTTTAAGAGCTATCATGATCAGCCTGGTGATGAGTATTATGTACGCGAGCATCAGGAACAGGAATCCTATGAAGCCCAGCTCCTCTCCGAGCACGGCGAGAATGAAGTCATTCTGAGGCTCAGGCAGATACAGGTTCTTTGCTACGCTGCGTCCGAATCCAAGTCCCTTGAGGCCGCCGTTTCCGAGAGCTATTAGTCCCTGCGAGACCTGATAGCCGTCGCCCTGCCTGTCGGCGAACGGGTTCGTAAAACTCGTTATCCTCCTGTACCAGTGGTACGGCGTTTTAGCTGTGATGATATAGAAATATCCGGCTACTCCGGCCGCCGCCGGCACCGCGAGGAAAAGCAGGTTGAGGCCTGCCACCAGCATGATGGCGCCCATGATGAACACGATAACGATGGCCGTCGACAGATTCGGCTGTCTGACGATAAGGAAGAAGTGGGCGAGCATAACGGTAAAAAGTATGAAAAGCCCTTTGAATGTCCTTATATTGTCAGGATCCTTTGCCAGGAATACCGAAGTGAAAATGATCATAGCCACCTTCGAGAATTCACTCGGAGTGATCCTTACTCCGAAGATGGATATCCATCTCTGGGCGTTGTTTACCGAGCTTCCTATGAGCATTACCAGCACCAGCAGTCCAAGACTGGCCAGCATGATTACATCGGCAAGCTTCGAGTATATGTGGTAGTCGATGTTGGCTGTGATGAGCAGGATCAGGAATCCTGTCAGCACGAAGAACAGCTGTCTGAAAAGATAATATGTAGGATCAGGGTCAGATGTGTTGATGGTCTGGTAGTAGCCCGCGCTGAATACCATCGCGACTCCGAAGAACGAGAAAAGCGCGACCATCACGACCACGACAAAATCGTAGCCGCCTATCACACGGCTGAGTCCTGTCCCGAAGGATCTGGCTTCGTCAGCTATCTCTTTGCTGCGTTTTCCTCTCCTCTCGCGCCTGATGGCTTTTCTCATCGCGGCCTTTTCGGACCTGCTGACCTTTTTCTTTTTTACCTCAGCATCTCTTTCAGACATTCCTTGAAGTGTTTGCCTCTCTGTTCAAAATTATCGTACATGTCCCAGCTTGCGCACGCAGGCGACAGCAGCACCCTGTCTCCGGATTCTGCAAGTTCGGCGGCCTTTCTCACGCATTCAGGCATATCTTTGCATCTGTGTATATTTGTAAAGCCCTGAGCCCGGGCGGATTCCTCTATGATGCCGGCATCCCTTCCGAGCAGTATCAGCTCTTTTACAGCGCCTTTGAAATGTCCGGCAAGCTCAGTGAAATCCTGTCCCTTGCCGTCGCCTCCGGCTATCAGGATGATCCTGTCGCCGAGGGCCTTTAGGGCGATGACAGCAGCGTCGACATTTGTGCCCTTTGAATCGTTGTAATAGTCGACCCCGTCGATCGCGCCGCAGAATTCTATCCTGTGCTCAACCCCGCCGAAGGCCTTCACGGTCTCAGAGATGACATCGATGCTTATGCCCGCAAAGAAGCATACGGCGGCTGCCGCGAGAATGTTCTCGATATTGTGATCGCCTATTATCCTGACATCCGACCTGTCGCACACGATGTGCCTGCCGCCCTCTGTATCCTTTATCACGATACTGGTGCCGTCGAGGAAAGCTCCGTATTCAGGCTCGGTCTTCATGCTGAACGGGACGATCCTTGCCGCAGTGTGTTTTCTGAGTTCGTAGGCTTTAGGGTCATCCATATTAATGACGAGACAGTCTTCAGGGCCCTGGTTTCCGGCGATCCTGGCCTTGGTAAGGCCGTAGTTTTCCATCGTGCCGTGCCTGTTCAGATGGTCAGGCGTGAGATTGAGAATGGCCGATACCACAGGTCTGAAGTCCGCAGTAGTCTCGAGCTGGAACGATGACACCTCCGTTATAAGCCAGTCATCAGGAGCTGTGCCCGCCGAAGCCGTCACAACAGGGTTCCCGATATTACCCACAACTGATGTTTTTCTGCCTGAAGCCTCGAATATCTCGCCTACCAGCGTAGTAGTAGTCGTCTTGCCGTTCGTTCCGGTGATGGCTATAAAGCTGCCCTCTCCGGTCCTGTACGCAAGTTCGAGTTCTCCTATGATCTCTGTTCCGTTTTCGCGGGCTTTCTGAATGAATCCGAGATTTACCGGAACTCCCGGGCTCATTACGATCAGATCGTACGCGCTCATATCAGAAGGCTCTGTGCCGAGCCATGCCTTTATCTTGTTGTTCTGCATATGACGGAGAAACTGTGTGTCCAGCCTGTCGGCCGTAGACGAATCCTGTACGCTGACTTTCGCGCCGCACTCACACAGCACAGTCACCGCGGCTTTTCCGGATTTGCCGAGACCTACAACGAGAACGTTCTTCCCCTTAAGTTTTTTTCTGTAATCTTCTCCTCTTTTCATATCAATGGTTCCCTTCTATATAACTGACAGGACGGCGATCACGCAGCACACAAGGGTAAACAGGCAGAATACTCTGACCACCTTTGTCTCGTGCCATCCGCCGAGTTCGAAGTGATGGTGTATAGGCGCCATCCTGAAAACTCTCTTCCCG
Source organism: uncultured Eubacteriales bacterium (assembly GCA_902774195.1). The sequence continues at coordinate 2,119 of CACYHM010000020.1, read as the reverse complement.
CCGGTCTTTTTAAAGTATGTGACCTGGATAATCACTGAAAGAGTCTCTATCACGTATATCATTCCGGCGATCGGAAGCAGCCATTCCACGTGTCCTACGATAGCCATCGCGGACAGTACGCCTCCTAGAGCCATCGAGCCAGTGTCTCCCATGAAGATCTGCGCCGGGTACCGGTTGTAAAGCAGGAATCCCAGCAGAGCTCCGAATACGGCCTGGCCTGCAACAGCCATAGCTTCGTTGCCGGTGCCGACCGTCATGCCTATTATGGCAAAGGTGCATGCGACTATCGCCGATGTGCTCGACGAAAGCCCGTCAAGTCCGTCTGTGAGGTTGACGGCGTTTGCCATAGCCACCTCGATGAACACGATGAACGGTATGTACAGCCACCCCATGTCGACCGTGACGCGGGCGAACGGGATGAGCACCGTCGTGCCCTCCTTGATCATCATGAACACCGCAAGAGCAACTCCGAACAGCACCTGCAGCAGCAGCTTCTGCTTAGGTGTCAGCCCTTCGTTCTGCTTCTTTGCTATCTTATTGTAGTCATCTATGAAGCCTATCGCGCCGAACGCAAACATGCTCAGAAGTATAGCGATCTTCGGGACAGTCTCGCTGCCCGGCATGAACATGCTTATCACCATCGCGACGGTGACGCCTGTGATCCAGGCGAGGCCTCCCATGGTTGGAGTTCCCGCCTTGCTCAGGTGGGCTTCAGGGCCTTCTTCTCTTATGAACTGTCCGAATTGTTTTTTTCTGAGCAGAGGTATCATCCTGCCGGTTGCCAGCATGGATACGGCAAACGCTGCCGCTGCTATGAATGCGTATGCTGCTGCTCCGTGTCCTTTTATCATATTCTGTCTTCTCTCCCGGATAGTGTGTTCTCTTATTCGCTGTAAATGTATACTGTCGAGTCCTCGTCCACCATCGCGCCTGCTTTCGGATACTGATCGACCACCACGAATGACTGTCCTTCCGAGCTTTCAGGCATTACGGTGCACTTGAGTCCGTTGTATCTGATGTTTCTCTCGGCATCGGAGCTGTCCATTCCTGTTACGTCAGGCACGCTGACCTGTTTTTCTTTAGTTGCTTCTTCTTCACTCTTTGTATAGATCGGATCAACCCCGAGGTACTTGAGGGATTTCTCCATGATCTCTTTGATTATAGGACCGGCGGCATATGCGCCGTACTGGCGCTTCGTCGGTCTGTAGACGATGACGATCATGGATATCTGCGGATCATCCATCGGAGCCATAGCCACGAAGGACGCATTAGTAGCATCGCTGTACGTCCTGCCGGATACGCGGTTGGCCGTACCGGTCTTGCCTCCGACCCTGTAGCCCGGCACATAAGCCGTCGTGCCGCCGGCATCTTCATCGGAGACATAGTACTCCATTATGTCACACAGTTTGTCAGCGGTCCCTTCCGACACGACCTGCCTGACCTTTACGTCCTCCATCTCCTTTACGGTATTGCCGTCCTCGTCGATGATCTTCTTTACGACCTTAGGCTTCATCAGTACTCCGCCGTTTCCGAAGCAGTTGACTGCGCACAGCAGCTGCAGCGGTGTGATCGCTATGCCCTGGCCGTAGCCTGTAGTCGCAAGGTCTACATCGGACATGGTCTCAGGGTCCTTTACGATGGAATATCCCTCGCCCGGCAGGTCGACGCCTGTCTGGTCGTTCAGGCCGAAGAGATCTATGTAGTTGTAGAAAGTCGGGCCTCCCATATCGAGGGCAACCTGGGCAAGAGCAGGATTGCATGAATGCCCGACCGCAGTCTTGAGGTTCTGCCAGCCATGAGAGCCGAGGCAGTGCAGCGTCCATCCGTCTACGTAAATACTTCCGTCGCAGTAATACCTGGAATCATCATCGGCGCTCCCGGATTCGAGGGCGGATGCCGCCGATATCAGCTTGAAAGTAGATCCCGGCTCATATATATCGCTCACTGCTGTGATCGTCCACATCCTGCTCAGATAGTCTGTCTGTTCCTCCGGAGTCATCTTGTCGAATTTTTCCTTTTCGGCAGGATCGGACGGTTCGGATGAATTGTTCGGGTCGTATTCAGGTGATGTCGCCATGGCAAGTATGTCGCCCGTCCTTGGGTTCATAACTATGCATGT
>CACYHM010000019.1 GCA_902774195.1 uncultured Eubacteriales bacterium | reverse complement strand
CTGATGGTGTGGAACATCCTGCGGTACAACAAATACATGAAGTCCACCATGGAATACGGTGACTGGGAGGGCAGCAAGGCGACGCTCATCGTGCCGTTCGTCCTGCTTGTCCTGTTCCTGCTGGGATACCTTATGGTGGGACTGACCGGCAAGCCTGACATCATCATGGCCGGGATACTTTTCGGGGGCAGCATATTCGTCGCCATCATAGTGAGGACTCTCGAGCGGGTCACTGAACACCTCCTGGAGACGGGAAGGCTCGAGGCCGAGCTGAAGGCCGCCGAGGAGAGCAGCCGCGCCAAGACCGTATTCCTCTCGAACATGAGTCATGAGATCAGGACGCCGATGAACGCTATCATAGGCGTCGACACGCTTGCCCTGAGAGATCCGGAACTCAAGCCGGAGACTCGCGCACAGCTCGAAAAGATAGGATCGAGCGCGCAGCACCTTTTGTCCCTCATCAACGATGTGCTCGACATGAGCCGCATCGAGACGGGCCAGATGCTGCTGAGAAATGAGCCGTTCTCGATGGAGGAAGTCCTCGATCAGGTAGGAAGCATCATACAGAGCCAGTGCGATGACAAGGGACTTGTTTTCGTGCAGGAGGTCCGCGGCAGAAAGAACGAGGCCTCCAAGTCTCACGGACCATGCTGCATGGGAGACAGCATGAAGGTCAGGCAGGTGCTGATCAACATACTGGGAAACGCAGTAAAGTTCACTCCTCAGGGAGGAACGGTCTCCTTCATTACCGAAGCATCGGGATGCTGTGCCGGAGATACAGGAACGAACTGCAGGGTAAAGTTCATCATGAGCGATACCGGCGCAGGGATGGATGAGGAATACATACCGAAGATCTTCGATGCGTTCTCGCAGGAGGACGAAAGCTCGACCAACAGGTATGGCGGCTCGGGTCTGGGAATGGCCATCACAAAGAGGCTCGTCGACATGATGGGCGGCACGATCGAAGTCACGAGCAAAAAGGGAGAGGGTACGACTTTCACCGTCAGACTCGAATTCGCTCCGGTCGATCCTGAAACGGCCGCTGCAGAAAAGGAGGAAGTCTCCGCCGAAGGGAGCATGTCTCTGGAAGGGCGGAGGATACTCTATGCCGAGGATGTCGACATCAACGCGGAGATACTCGCGGACCTGCTGGAGATGGAGGGCGCAGGATCGGAACGCGCCGGAAACGGAAAGAAGGCGGTCGATATGTTCGCGGCGAGCGAGCCGGGATATTACGACGCGATACTCATGGACATGAGGATGCCTGTCATGGACGGACTCGAGGCGACCCGGACGATACGCTCTCTGGACAGAGCCGATGCGAAGACTATACCTATCGTAGCTCTGACCGCGAACGCATTTTACGAGGATGTCCGGAAATGTCTTGCAGCAGGCATGGACGATCACCTTTCGAAGCCGGTCGATCCTGAGCTGATGAAAAAAACACTCGCCCGCGTCATGGGTGGAGAGGAGAAAACTGAATGATCCAGTCCAAAGAATTAAACAGAAGACCGCTGGTGCTGGTGGTAGAGGATCAGGAGATCAACCGTGATCTGCTCGGCATGATACTCGAGGACGATTACGACGTGATTTATGCAGAGAACGGCGAGGAAGGACTCGAGGTGATCCGTGCGAACCGGAACAATCTGTCGATAATACTGCTCGACCTGATGATGCCGGTGATGGACGGTTTCCAGGTGCTTGATGCGCTGGCAAAAGATCCGGAGCTCAAAAGCATCCCGGTCATAGTGCTGACAGCCGAAAAAGATGCCGAGCTGAAAGCTCTTCAGATGGGCGCTGTCGACTTCATCACAAAACCGTTCGACCTGCACGAGGTGATACTCGCCAGGATAGAGCGCGTCATAGAGCTGTCCGAGGGACGCCAGCTCATAAGCTCGGCTGAAAGAGACCTCCTGACGGGGCTGTACACGAGGAGTTTCTTCCGCGAATATACCGAGAGGATATTCCGCTACCACAAGGACTGGCATATGGACGCGGTAGTGATGGATATAGACAGGTTCCACTCGGTCAACGACCTCTACGGACGGGATTTCGGCGACAGGGTGCTCTGCACTGTGGCCGATGAGATAAAAGACTTTATCAGGAACACAAAGGGGGTCGCCAGCAGGCTCGAAGGAGACCGCTTCGCGATGTACTGCCTGCACAGAGACCCTTCCGAATACAACGGCCTCCTCAGGACCATAGAGGAAAAGCTCGCGCAGCTGCCGGGACACACGAACATAAAGCTCAGGATGGGCATCAAGCCGTACAGGGAAGGCGCCGATCCGGAAGAGATGTTCGACCGCGCGATGAGCGCGTGCAAGATGGTTCGCGGAGACACGACCAGGCAGGTAATGGTCTTCGATGAGCAGATGAGGGAAAAGGAGATATTCAGGCAGAGACTCCTGAACGATGTGAACTGGGCCCTGGAGACAGGTCAGTTCACCGTCTTCTACCAGCCGAAGTACGATATACAGTGCGAGCCGCCGAAGCTCGCGAGCGCAGAGGCGCTGGTCAGGTGGATGCATCCGGAGTTCGGCATGATATCCCCTGGCGATTTCATACCGCTGTTTGAGAACCACGGCATAATCCATCTGGTCGACGACTATGTGTGGGCTGTCGCCGCAAAGCAGGCCGCCGACTGGAGAGACCGCTTCGGGATCGTGCTCCCGATCTCGGTCAATATGTCGAGAGCCGAGATGTTCGACCCTGATCTGAAGGGCAATCTGGAGATACGTCTGAAACAGAACAGGCTCGCACCTGAAGATCTCAGACTCGAGGTGACCGAGTCCGCGTATACCGACAATGCGGAGGAGCTGATCGAGGTGATCAAAAAGCTCAGAGAAGAGGGCTTCGGTATTGAGATGGATGACTTCGGAGCGGGATATTCATCGCTCAATATGCTTTCATCGCTGCCTATCGACACGCTAAAGATGGATATGAAGTTCATCAGGAACGTCGAGAAGGACGCGGGAAGCTTCCGCATGATAGAGCTGGTGCTCGACATAGCGAAATACCTCGGAGTGCCTGTAGTGGCTGAGGGAGTCGAGACCGAAGAGCAGATGAAACTCCTCAAGGACGCGGGCTGCGAGCTTGTACAGGGCTACTACTTCTCGAAGCCGCTTCCGCCGGAGGAATTTGAAGAACTGATAAAAAAGGAACTGTCTATAAAAAGGGAGGCTTAGGAAATGACTATTCAGGAACTTTACGATCAGGTAGGCGGCAATTACGATCACGCCGTCCAGATCATGAGGATGGACAAGATGATCAGCAAGTATCTGCTTAAACTCACTGACAGCGATATCTGCGATAAGCTGAAGGAAGCGGCAGGGTCGATGGACCCGGGTGCTCTCTTCGAGAGCGCGCACGCTATGAAGGGCGTCTGCGCCAACCTCGGCCTCGATGATCTCGCAGCAGCAGTCAGCGAGGTCACGGAGGAATACCGTCCGGGAGCCGGAAGAAAGCTCAGCGATGATGAAGTGAAGGCAAAGCTGGACGAGATATTTACGAAGTTCGAAAAGACGAAAGCCGGCATAGAAGAATACAAGGCTTCGCTTTAAGAACTGAGGGGGACAGAACCTAAAGGATGGGGATATTTCGATGAAAGAGCCAGACAGCATTGAAAACAGAACAAACGGCAGGTTCGAAAGATATGTGACTCCGCTGACCGCGTGGGCGCTTGCCTTCGGATGCGCGGTCGGCTGGGGAGCTTTCATGATGCCGGGAAACACCTTCCTGCCTACGGCTGGACCTGTCGGCACGGTCATAGGTATCGTGATCGGCGGCATCATCATGATCATAATAGGTTTCAATTATCACTATCTTATAAATATTTATCCGGATGCCGGAGGGGCTTTCGCATATACCAAGAAGGAATTCGGTTATGACCACGGCTTCCTCTGCGCGTGGTTCCTGATCCTCACATACGTGGCGATAATGTGGGCCAACGCGACAGCGCTCCCGCTGCTTTTCAGGAAGCTGCTCGGAGGCATGTTCCAGTACGGATTCCACTACAGGATCGCCGGTTTCGACATATGGTTCGGAGAGGTGATGCTTGCGGTCGCGGCCATAATGCTCGCAGGGCTGGTGTGCTTCAGGAACCGTCTGGCCGGATGGATACAGATAGCCATGGCGATAATACTGCTTGGAGGCGTTTTATTCTGCTTTGCCGGGACCTGGAACATGCACCAGGGAGGATTTGCGACACTCAAGCCTGCTTTCGCGCCGGGAAAGAGCCCGGTCTCGGGAGTGTTCACCATAGTCTTCCTCGCGCCGTGGGCTTTTGTGGGCTTCGAGTCCATTTCCCACTCGTCGGAGGAATTCAGCTTTTCGCCGAAAAAGTCCGGAGCGATAATGACAGCAGCTGTCGTCGCAGCTATCGCGGCATACGCTCTGCTGGCACTTGATGCAGCCGCCATCCTGCCGCCGGAATACGGAAGCTGGACTGAATACCTGGCAGAAGCCGGAGACCTGGACGGCCTCAAGGGTGTGCCTACTTTCTACGCTACCCATCAGGCGATGGGAAACGCAGGAGCAGTCCTTCTGGCCATAACGTGCATCGGAGGTATCGTGACGGGTCTCATCGGCAACTACATAGCATCCAGCAGACTGCTCTGCGCCATGGCCGAAGAAGGGATCGTGCCGGGCAGGCTCGGAGAGACAGAAAAGGGCAGCGTCCCGCGCAGAGCTATCATCGCGATAATGCTCGTATCCGTGATAATCCCGTTCTTCGGACGCACTGCGACCAGCTGGGTAGTCGACGTCACGACGGTCGGCGCGGCCATAGCATACGCGTATACATCGGCTGCAGCATTCAAGGCCGCCGGTGAGCGCGGCAACAAAAAGATAAGGATAACGGGAGGAGCCGGGATCGCAGCATCCTGCCTGTTCGCGCTGTACTTCCTCGTGCCTAACCTGCTCGATGTCACTACGCTCGGCACGGAGTCGTACTTCATACTTGCGGCATGGAGCATACTCGGCTTCGCCGCGTTCTATGTCGTATTCAAGAACGACACTACCAGGCGCTTCGGCAAGTCGATGGTGGTCTGGATCGTGCTGCTCGCCCTCGTATACTTCACATCGACGGTGTGGATGAGGCAGGCTACAACGACTGCAGCTGAGCAGGCAATAGAGCCTATACACGAAAACTATAAACAGATCCTGACGGAAAACGGAGTCGATATAACGACCTCGGCCTCGAAGAACTCGATCGAATACCTCGAGGACGTACTCGGAGAGGTCACAAAATCGATGACGACCAATATGATGATCCAGACGCTTCTCATCGTTATTGCGCTCGCCATCATATTCGCTATCTACAGGATAATGCGTCAGCGCGAGCAGCAGATCGAAGTCGAAAAGGCAATGGCCGAAGAGGTCAGCCGCGCCAAGACGAGCTTCCTCTCGAACATGAGCCATGAGATAAGAACGCCGATGAACGCCATCATCGGACTCGACAACATCGCGCTGAAAGATCCGAACGTGCCGCCGCACACCCGCGAACAGCTCGAGAAGATCGGTCACAGCGCCAGACATCTTCTGGGGCTCATCAACGACATACTCGACATGAGCCGTATCGAGTCGGGCCGCATGGTGCTCAAGAACGAGGACTTTGCGATGAGAGAGTTCCTCGATCAGATCAATGTGATCATAAACGGCCAGTGCCAGGACAAGGGCCTCGACTACGAGTGCCAGATAGTCGGCAATATCGACGACTACTACGTGGGCGACGATATGAAGCTCAAGCAGGTGCTGATCAACATACTCGGCAATGCAGTCAAGTTCACGCCGTCGCCGGGCCGGGTGTTCTTCACCGTAGAGCAGACTGCAAGGGAAGGCGGCAGGTGCACGCTCAGGTTCACGATGCGCGACACAGGCATCGGTATGGACAGGGAATACATCCCTAGGATGTTCGACGCGTTCTCGCAGGAGGATGCGACCACGACCAACAAATACGGAGGCTCCGGCCTCGGCATGGCCATTACCGGCAATCTTGTCGGGATGATGGGAGGGACCATCGACGTTGACAGTGAGAAGGGTGTCGGATCGACCTTTACCGTTACGGTCGACCTGGGAGAATCCTCGCGTTCGCTCGAGACGGAGAAACTAGATGAGCTGCTCGGCAGGATAAAGGTCCTGGTAGTCGACGACGACCCTGTCGCATACGAGCACGTTAAGCTTGTGCTTGAAGAACTCGGCGCCGATACGGATATCTGCGAGCGCAGCAGCGAGGCGTTCAGCCTCATCAAGCGCAGGTGGGAAGACGGCGATCCGTACGATATCGTCATCACAGACTACCGCATGCCTGTCATGGACGGTATAACCCTGACTGAAGAGATCAGACGCTTCGACGGGGGTGAGACAGCCATCATCATAATGACCGGATACGATTTCGACGCGGAATCAGAGCGGGCCCACAAGGAAGGCGTGGATGGCATACTCACAAAGCCGCTCTTCGCCGACACGCTGCAGCGCGAGATACAGATGGTCATGAGGAGCAGGATCAAAGGATCCGCGAACGAGGCGGACGAAGCGGAAGATGCCGCCGGTGAAGGCTACAAGCTCGAGGGCATCCGCGTGCTCATAGCCGAGGACGTGGACATCAACGCTGAGATCATCGGAGATATTCTCGAGATGGAGGGCATGGAGCACGAGAGGGCCGGCAATGGTCAGATCGCGGTCGACATGTTCGGAGACAACGACGTAGGTTACTATGACGCTGTCCTCATGGACATACGCATGCCTGTGATGGACGGACTCACAGCCGCAGCTGCGATCAGGGTCATGGAAAGGCCCGATGCAAGGCGGATACCTATCATCGCGCTTACGGCCAACGCCTTCGAAGAGGATGTCAAGAATTCTCTCGAAGCCGGCATGAACGCCCATCTGTCGAAGCCGGTCGAACCGGAGAGCCTGTACGACCTGCTCGCATCACTCATACACAAGCATTAAAAGAAAGGTAAACAGAACAGTATTATGGCTTACGAATGGACGCTGAATGAAAAAGGAAATATAGTATTCCCGGTGCCTGAAAAAGTAAAGATACCATGGGACAAGAGCCGCGGCGAGCTGCCGCTCACTATCGAGTATTTCAACGGCACGATGTACGAAAAGGTCGAGGAGGAAGCGAAGAAGCACCCTCTGGCGGTAGCCATGGATTTCATGGGCAAGCATCTTACGTACAAGTATATGATCGATCAGATCAATCTCTGCGCTAAGTCTCTGAAGGTGCTGGGCGTACGGGAGGATGACAGGGTCACCATCGCTATGCCGAACTGCCCGCAGGCGATATACATGCTTTACGCGGTCAATCTGGTGGGTGCGGTCGCGAATATGATCCATCCGCTTTCGGCAGAGAAGGAGATCGAGAACTATCTGAACATGTCGGGCTCGGTCATAGTTGTCACCCTCGACCAGTTCTATCATAAGATCGAGGCCATCCGTAAGAACACGAAGATACAGAACGTCATCATCGCCCGCGTCAAGGACGAGCTGACAAAGCCTATCAGGGTCGGCTACATGCTGACCGAGGGCCGCAAGATCAAAAAGATCCCGAAAGACGCTCCGGTATTCCAGTGGCCGGAGTTCATGAAGCTCGGAAGGCACTGCGGATATGAATACAAGGTAAAGAGACAGCCTGACGATCCGGCGGCCATACTGTATTCGGGCGGAACGACGGGCACCACCAAGGGCATAGTCCTTACGAACCTGAATTTCAACGCTCTGGGCGCACAGGTCCTGGCGGCGAACCCGATCTTCAAGACCGGCGACAAGATGCTGGCTGCCATGCCTATATTCCACGGCTTCGGACTCGGTGTATGCATACACACCATGCTTGCGGGAGGCGGACGCTGCGTCCTCGTGCCGCGATTCACACCGAAGAGCTATGCCAAGCTGATCACAAAATACAGATGCAATTTCATCGCGGGCGTACCTACGCTCTTTGAGGCGCTGCTCAGACTGCCTTCGATGAACGGCAAAGACCTTTCCTGCCTCAAGGGAGTCTTCTCGGGCGGAGATTCGCTCTCGCCTGAGCTCAAAAAGAAGTTCGACGCATTTATCGCTGAGCACAAGGGAAAGATACAGGTCCGCGAGGGTTACGGAACCACGGAATGCGTCACGGCGTCGTGCCTTACGCCGCCTCAGTACTACAAGGAAGGCAGCATAGGCATACCTTTCCCTGACACGTATTACAAGATAGTAAAGCCGGGAACGGATAAGGAAGTGCCGTACGGGGAGGAAGGAGAGATCCTTCTGGCCGGTCCTTCTGTGATGAAGGGCTACCTCGACATGCCTGAAGAGACGGCTGAGACCATCCGCGAGCATAAGGACGGACTTAAGTGGGTATATACGGGAGACCTCGGAACGATGGACGATGAGGGATTCATATACTTCAAGGGACGCGCCAAGAGGATGATCATCTCGTCAGGCTACAATATCTATCCGGCCCAGCTCGAGAACATATTCGACGCACACGAGAAAGTGCAGATGAGCTGCGCTGTCGGAGTGCCGGACAGCTACAAGATGCAGAAGGTAAAGATGTTCATCATGCCTAAGAAGGGCATAAACGCCGGCGAGGAGCTCAAAAACGAGCTCATGGGATATGCAAAGAAGCATGTTGCCAAGTACGCGATGCCTTACGATATAGAGTTCCGCGATGAGCTGCCTAAGACCCTGGTGGGAAAGGTCGCGTACCGCGTCCTCGAAGAGGAAGAGGCAGCGAAGTATAAGGCTGAACAGGAAGCAGCCGGTGAGGCAGATCCCGGAACAAAGGCCAAAGCATAGGAGAGGAAAGAATGGAAAGACAGGATAAGGGGCTTGCATGGATGCTCCGGTTCGAAAATATCGCGTGGTATGAGGCCGGCGCTGTCCGGATACTCGACCGCCGCATATATCCGGTCGAGGTGGTAAAGGTCGAGTGCCGGACCCACCGCGAGGTGGCTGAGGCCATCAGAGACATGGTGACTCAGAGCGCCGGTCCTTACATGGCGGCCTCCATGGGCATGGCTCTGGCCGCCTGGGAATGCAGGGGCAGAAGTGAAGCTGAGCAGCTGAAGTATCTTGAAGATGCCGCATACACGATCTCCCATGCCAGACCGACCACGACCTGGAGGATGACAAAGATAACAGAATCATGCATCGCGGCTGCAAAGAAGGAATTCGCAAGAGGCTCGGATGATGTTTCCGAAGCTATAAAGGAATTCTCGATCGAGCAGAACAACGAGAGATATGCCGGCATGGCCCTTGCCGGGAAGTATCTGGCGGAGCTTTTCCCGGAACACGGCGCTGTGATGACGCAGTGCTTTGCCGAGACCATAGTCGGCATGATGCTCAGGGAGGCAAAGCTGCAGGGCAAAGACATAAAGCTGTTCTGCCCTGAGACAAGGCCGTTCTTCCAGGGGTCGAGGCTGACCGCAACGGTATGCCATGACATGGGATTCGACACGACTGTCATCACCGACAATATGCCGGCCGCTGTCATGAAAAATGAAGGGATAGACCTCTTCACATCAGCCGCCGATGTCATATGCGTGGACGGCCATGTGGTGAACAAGGTCGGAACATATCAGATAGCGATAGCCGCGAAGTATCACGGTATACCTTACTATGTGTCGGGAACTCCGGATCACGGACATCAGACCATAGACAGCGTAAAGATAGAGTTCAGGGACCCGAATGAAGTCCTGCAGGCGATGGGAACAGCTACCGCCAACCAGGAAGTGAAGGGCTACTATCCTGCCTTCGATATCACCCCGCCTGAGCTGGTGACGGGCGTCGTTACCGATCAGGGCGTGTTCGCAGCGGACAGGCTGGACGAATACGGCGCAAATCCGGAAGGCTTTCTGGTCTGACGGGAAAGGATATCTTACAGGCGAAGGATCAGAAAATGACGATTTATTCCGCAACGATACTGCTTACAGAGCTTATGATGCTGGCGATGACGCTCCACGTCGTGGCCTACCCGGGTTTCGAGTGGAAGCAGAAGCGCTGGTATCTGCTCACCTTCATTACGATCATGCTGTGCGCGGCGTCCGAATGGGCCGTCGAGGTGTTCGACGGGCGCGGTGCGTCGTACGTGCT
>CACYHM010000018.1 GCA_902774195.1 uncultured Eubacteriales bacterium | reverse complement strand
GGTTGTACAGTCCGGTAAGATGATCGTGTGTAGCCTCATATTCGAGCTGCTCTTTCTGCTTCTTGTTTGATTCATACATATTATTGTATGTATTCGCAAGGAATCTGAACTCTCTTGACCCTTCTACAGGTATAGGCTCATCGGCATGGATAAACACCACCGCTCTGAGAAGCGGACTTACCAGAAGCATCAGAGTGAAAAGCATAGCCGAAAGAGTGATCAGGATCGCGACCAGGATTATCAGTCTCTGCTGTCTGAAAAGATGCGTGAATTCATCTGTCGTGGCTATCTCCTGATCCTGGACCGTTTTCTGGAGTTCGTGTATGCATTCATCCATGTTTTTGTATATCGCTTCCTTTTCGTCGTGATATACCTCATCGAACACCATGCTGCGGGCAAGAGCGTCTTTCTCCTCATTTGTCAGGGCTTCGTCTTCCTCTGTAAGCTCTGTATCCCGGATCTCCTGAGGAAGCTCAGAAAGATCGTAACCGTACGCGATGGATGTGAGTTTCATCGAATAGTATTCTCTTTCCATCAGCTTCACGGACTCATCCATTGCCGTGCTGAGGGCTTTGTATGCCTCGGATTCTCCTGTGATCTCCCCGAGTGTTGATAGAGCCTTGTCCCTGCGTCTTGTCTCATTCGCTTCGGTGAAATAGTTGTTGAGATACTGAAGATCGCCTGTTTCCGCATAGCATCTCACCTGTTCCGTAAGGTAGTCCGATGCTTCACGCAGTTCGCTGGAACTCTCACGCAGCTTTATGAAGCTTTTTGTTTCTTCCTGCATGAGCATGTATCCGGATGTCGCCCTGTAGGTAGCTATGAGCAGCAGGATAGACAGTACAAAAAGCAGTACTGCGATGATTATCTGCATGTTTCTTATCGAAACGCCCTTTTCTGTAAGGCCGCTCCTTATCTCTTTTTTGTTCTTCCTGAAATTCTCTCTCGTCATAATTCTTTCTGAATCATATGTTCCGCAGCGTCTTTCATCACGGGGATCCTGATATGATCAGAATCCGATGCATTGCTGCGGCCGGTCACAAGATTATATATATCGGACGCGTGTACATCCAGTCCGAGCATATTCCGTGCATCATCACCGAGCCTGCGCCATTCCTTGTTTATATTTGTTATGAAAGGCAGACTGCACGAAACGTCTTTTGCGGACACGGACAGCAGTTCCCTGCCCTTGCTGCTGAATCCCAGCACTCTTGCATAATACGGCATATCATACGGATACTTCGTCCTTGTGATGCCAAGAACCGTCTGCATGCAGAGTCTGGATATCCTGGTGTATGTATATCTTTTAGACTTTACCGAAGAGATTATTTCCCCGAAGCTTTGCCCGTCATGCACGGCCTTTTTCAGAAGCCACCCCAGGCCTTCACCGCCGGACGGACAGTCTTCAATAAAGGCAGGGTCCGAAGACATGACTGCATATCTAAGCACAGCCGTCCAGTCATCTGTAAATGTGAGAGGCGGTCTGTTCAGGATTTCGAGCGAAGCTTCCGGTATCCAGTCCGATAGTCCTTCGAACAGATCTGCGCCTTTCACGCGCCTGTCATGCAGAAGTTTTCTTATTGCAGAAGCGCTCTGATACTCTCCAGTTTTCAATCCTCCGCAGGAATGCGGTGCTCCTCTCCTTTTTATCGCCAGAGGACGGGATGTTTTCATGCTCAGGATATATTCAAGAGCAAGTATATCGTTTGGCTCTCTGAGGACAGACAGCTCCTTTGCGACTTCGCCGGCAGAAACTTCTTCTTTTCTGAGCGCGGCATAGGCTTCAGCTCTTGCCGCAGGGTAACTCAGGCCCTCTTTTGAGAGAGAAGATATCTCCGCTTCAAGACATCTTGCCATCCTGTTTATATTGCATGCAGTCTTTTCGATCAGTTCTGTTTCTCCGCTCTCGCTCCCGAATGCTATATGTGTGCATCCGGCAGCCTCCAGGAGCCTTACTGATGCTTTTGCATACTGCGAAGCATTGCCAAGGCAGAAAAGCACTGGGATCTCTATGACAAGATCAGCGCCGCTGGCAAGGGCCGCTTCTGTCCTTGACCATTTGTCCGTCAGCGCAGGTTCGCCCCTCTGCACATAATCGCCGCTCATCGCGACAACAACAGCATCGCAGCCTGTAAGACTGCGTGCTTCTTCTATCAGATATGCATGGCCGTTATGAAGAGGATCGAATTCAGCTGTTATACCTGTAGCTTCCATCGTACTGTTTCTCAAAAATAGGGGCCCGCCTGCTGCGGAAGGCCCCGTCCCTGTAATTCGTAATAATAACTTTACTCCGCTCTATCGTCGACAGGCATCTCAGAAGCAGGCTCCTGCGAAGGGATCTGCTCTCCCAGCTGTACTCTCTCTGCAAGAGTCTTCATTTCCTGACGGTTCTGATTGACCTTGGCGTTGATGCTCGCGAGCATCTGGTTGAAGTAATCTGTCATCGGATCGATATACGAACTTCCGACGCTGGCGATATCCGTCTGCATGTCATAAAGGAGCTGATCGATATATTCATACGATCTGTATTTCATATAATTTGCATGATTCTCAGCTTCCTTGAGGATGGCATCAGCTCTCTTCTGTGCATCTTTATAAATATTGTTGTTGTTAACAAGATACTCGACCTGGTCTTTGGCGTCGTTGATCATCCTGTTGTACTCCTTTTTTGCATCGCTAATTATGCGGTCCCTCTCCTGGTCGAGCCATCTAGCCTGCTGTATGTCGCGCGGCAGATTGGCGCGGATGTCTTCGATGATCTTCTGCGCCACATCGAGATCTATGATACCTTTTTCGGAAAACGGCATCTTGCTGGATGAAGTGATGAGATCCTCGAGCTCTTCGAGAAGCGATATCAATTTGATGCTGTCGTCGTTCATTTATGATTCCTCCTAAAACATTACGCTTCGGTTATTTATCTGTTCTCAATTTTGTCCCTGATCCTTGATGCGATATACGGATGAACAAGTCCGCTCACATCTCCGCCAAGTGATGCAACTTCCCTGACCAGACTAGAGCTTACAAAAGAAACACCGGGATCCGTCATCAGGAACACGGTCTCTGTACCTTTTGTGTATAAAAGCGAGTTCATCTGAGCCATCTGGAATTCATTCAGAAAGTCTGCCGTATCTCTCAGTCCCCTTACAACAGCTGTAAAGCCGTTTTCATTCACATAGTCTGCGAGAAGCCCTTTGAATCTATCTATGCGCACATTCGCGATATTCTTTGTGACTTCCCTGAGCATTTCAGCTCTTTCGTCTACTGTAAAAAAGCCGGTCTTCTGAGGATTGACCACTACAGCCACTGTTAGTGAATCATACATCGCAGCAGCTCGCTCAATGATATTGATATGTCCGTTCGTTACCGGATCGAAAGAACCGGCATAGAGGGCTGTTCTTTCCATGTTTATGTATCCTCGCTTTGAATAAATATTAGCAAAACAAAAAATGTTTTACAACATGAAAACGTCCACTCCTATACTGCCGTAACGCTTTTCTTTGAAGCGTTTCAGGGCGCCGTAAGTGTCGGATAACTTGTTATCGTACAAGTGCTCAGCCACTACTATACTTCCCTCATCTAGAAGACCGTACTCCTGCAGCAGCAGCATCGCAGTACTGTAATAGGATATCTCGCCGTATGGAGGGTCCATAATGACTACATCAAGTCTTATATCATTGCCGGTACCGGCGATATCCGCAATTGCCGCTTTGTAGTCCCTGCCTACCACAACTGCTTCCGGACCGGCTCCGCAGTTTGCTATGTTTGATGCGAGTATCTTCTGATTGGCTCTGTTCGATTCACAAAACCAGCAGCGTGCGGCACCGCGGGAGAGAGCCTCGAGTCCCATGGCCCCGCTTCCGGCGAAAAGATCGAGAACAGAAGCATCAGGCAGCCATGGCTGGATCATGCTGAAAACTGCTTCTCTCACCTTCTCTGTCGTCGGTCTGATGCCGTGCGGCACCTCAAGTTTTCTGTACTTGTATTTTCCCGAAGTAATCTTCATTGGGTCACCTCTTTATATTATATTCGAGTTGTCCGAGGCCGATTCGTGTACCATGCGGTCATATGCGTGCTTTATGTCTGTACCGCCCGGATCCTTCATTATCCTGTCAGCATCTTCTATGGCTGCTTCGAGTATATCGGTATAGCGCGACAGAGCGAGCACATCGGAATTGTAATTTCCTGACTGCATGGTCCCCATCAGATCGCCGGGCCCTCTGAGCTGATAATCCACCTCGCTGATCTCGAAACCGTCGTTTATTTCAGTCATTGCTTTTGCTCTTGCAGAGGCAGTTTCAGACCTGCTGTAATTGATGAGCCAGCAATACGACTGTCTGTCGCTTCTGCCGACACGGCCTCTAAGCTGATGCAGCTGAGCCAGACCGAAACGTTCGCAGTTTTCGATTATGATCATCGTAGCTTCAGGCACATCTATCCCGACCTCTATTACTATAGTGGATACGAGGATCTGTACCCTTCCCGCTGCAAAATCCGCCATTACCCCGGCTTTTTCGCTGCCGGACAGCCTCCCGTGCAAAAGAGCAGCATCATATGACGGATATCTCTTTTTTATCTCGCCGAACAGTTTTTCGACAGAGGTCATGTCATCATCCTCAGAATCTATGCTTGGCGCTATCACATATATCCGGTTTCCCTTTTCAAGTTCTTTTGCAGCGTCAACATAAGCTTTCTCACGGCCTTCCGGGCCGGCAGCCCTGGTGATCACTGGCCTTCTTCCTCCCGGCATCGACCGTATTATGCTGAAGTCCATGTCTCCGAAGACAGTTGCCGCAAGAGTGCGCGGTATAGGTGTGGCGCTCATCACGCATACATTGACGCCCCTGCCTTTGCCGGCCAGTGTTTTCCTCTGGGCAACGCCGAACCTGTGCTGCTCGTCGGTTATGACAAGGGCAAGGTCTGAAAACAGTACATCCTTCTGTATGATGGCATGAGTGCCTATAAGCACATCTATGTCGCCTGAAGCGATGCCGTCTATGACAGCCCTTCTCTCTGAGGTCTTCATTCCGCTTACAAGAAGTCCGCACCGTATGCCCAGAGGTCCAAGATCCGTATTTATTTTTTCGTAATGCTGCCTGGCGAGGATCTCCGTCGGCGCCATCATGGCAGACTGCATACCGCTCACGGCACACCTGAACATAGCGGCCTCAGCTACGACTGTCTTGCCGCAGCCTACATCCCCCTGCACAAGTCTGTTCATAGGCCGCTCGTTTCCGAGATCCTCCATGATCTCATCTATGCATTTCTTCTGTCCGTCGGTCAGTTCAAAAGGAAGCGAATCGATAAAGCTGTCAAGAGGGACATCAGGTACAGAGGCGTCCATGCCGCCCTCTTCTGTTATAGCACGGCTCATCCTGACAGCAAGCTGATACATCAGCAGCTTATCGTATATGAGTCTGTACCTCGCAGCTTTGTAGTGCTTTTCCGATTCCGGGAAATGTATATTCCGGTATGCGAAGCCGATGCCCGCAAGCTTGCGTTCATTTACTATGTCTCCTCCGAGCCAGTCATCTACGGGATCAGTCTGGTCAAGAGCAGTTCTGATCCACTTGCGAAGGTTTATATCGCTGAGGCCGGCGCTGTGTCTGTAGACAGGGATTATCCCTCTTATGTCCCTGTCTCCTCCGGCCTTGCTCATCTCGGGATTCGTCCATACTCTGGCTCCGTTTCTTATACGCATCCGGCCGAAAAGAATATATTCTTCTCCGCTCACCAGAGACTTTTTCAGATATGGCATATTAAAAAAGACTGCATGATAAATGCAGCTTGAGTCTCTCAGTGTGCATTCGACCATCGAGCGCCTGCCTGAAAGAGGTCTCAGCGTCACCTTTATAAGTCTGCCGCTCACCAGGCTGTCCTTTTCGGTGCCTGCATCCATAGCGCTGATCACACTTCGCCTGTCCTTATATTTTACAGGATAGAAATCGAGCAGGTCCTGTACTGTCGAGATGCCTGCAGCTTCGAGCTGGTCCTTTTTCCTTGCCCCTATCCCCCTGATAAGGCTTATATCGTCTTCGGGATACAACACAGGCATGTCAGCCATTGTTCCTCACCACATCTATGCTTCGCTTTTCTATCTCGGCGGATTTCAGACCTCTGATCTTGAACTGGATGGATTCCGGTCTGTCAAGCTTCAGCATTTCAAAATCCTGTTCTATCTTTCTGAACACATCGTTCGCAATATCGGCGATCCTGCAGCCTGCGTTGATGATAACGTAGATCTTTACCGTGAAATGGCCCTTCTTTTCAGAAACATCCACAGCATCATAATAGTCGGGGTCGATCAGAGGCGTCGGCTTTTCTTTGATCACTTTGCCTTTTTTATTGCAAAGCAGCAGAACACCGGACATGCTGAGCAGGTCCTCGATGATCATGCGCTCGATGACGCCTTTATTTACGGCTACCGCGCCGAAATCATTCCTTACTATTACTGACATCCGTTAAAACAAAAAGCCTTAAGCTTTCGCTTAAGACCTGCGGTTGATATGCTTATCAGACGGCACGGTTTACCTTGCCCGATCTGAGGCAGCTTGTGCATACGGAAGCTTTTCTGACTCTGCCGTTATCGTTGATCCTTACGGTCTGGATGTTGGCGTTCCATTTTCTCTTTGTATGGATATTGGAGTGAGAAACAGCATTTCCCGATGTCTGACCTTTGCCGCATACTTCGCATTTTCTGGACATTTGCCGCACCTCCTTTATAGTTTAATCAGTAATACGCGCTTTCGCACGCCCAATTATTATACACAGTCGATTTCCATAATGCAAGGACTTTTTTCGCCTTTTTCTTTGCTCATTTTTCAATGCTTTGACGATTTTTGAATAGTCTTCAAAATCGAATAATTAAATAGTATAATATTCAATGTATATATATGCGCAGCACCATAAATCATAGGAACGCGCATGGTAAGAAGGATAACAAAAAATGGGAAAACTACTCAAAAGCAATAAATTCCGGATCATACTTATACTTGTCATCAGCGTTATAGCTGCGGTCGTATCGATCCGCATGTCACAGAACACAAAGCTTCTCGACAAGGCTGCATACAAGGAATTCAAGGACGCTGTAGATGAGGTCGCCGACTCTGAAGCCGGAGGCTTCGAAGATCAGCAGGCTCTGCGCACATTCATAAAAGACTGGTTCGACAACTATGGTCTCAAATACGAAGAAGACGAGTACGGAAACATCATCTTCGACAAGGAGCCTGTCAAGCGCAAACAGAATGTCACCCCTACCCTTGTATGCGTCAGTATGAATTACGAGACCGCATGCGACAACTCCCAGCTCCTTGCATCTGCGGCCGCTATTGCCCTCACCGGCATAGAATCCGGCAGGCAGACCGTTATTTTCGTCGATGACGAGCAAAACCTCGGCAAGGGTTACAAGGGTCTCACAGACAAATATGTTA
Organism: uncultured Eubacteriales bacterium; assembly: GCA_902774195.1. The sequence goes on along the minus strand of CACYHM010000018.1, from coordinate 4,911 downwards.
CTTCAAGATCAAAGGTCATCTACATGGACAAGGGCTCGACGCTATATCTGTCCACAGCCTCGTTCGAAAAAGTCTTTTCTCATTTCTCACTTGATGCCGAACGTGAAGAGAACGTATGCGATACTGCTGTCAAGGTCAGGATCAAGGGTGTGCCTTCTGCGGTCGTTACAACTAATGTAAACAAGCAGCCTGATCCTATTTCTGCGTTCTCAGGCATGCTCTCGCGCCTCAAAGGGAAATCGGCAATTTACAGAGTCGCTGATATCAAAGTCGGCAGCAACGGAGAAATGTATCCTGTCTCACTTGAAGCTACCATTACTCTCAATTCATATGCCGCAGGTTCCTTTACCTCATATCTGGACAAGAGGATCAAAGCCTGGGACAAGGCTTACGGCAAGGACAATGAGGATCTGGAGTTCTCATATGAAGTCATAGACGATCCTGAAGCCCTCCCTGAGACCACCTATACGGCAGAGACTACCGACAAGCTTGCCGGGATACTTTATACGGTAAAAAACGGCACATACAAATACGCTGAAAACGATGTTATTCCTGAGAACAAGGATGTCGGAGACGTCAACGGCATCAATGCCCTTCTCGACATCAAGGCCGAAGAAAACAATATCAGCATCAGAGTCATGTCGCAGGGCGCCGGCGAAATGTATACCAACCGCATCCTCTACGACAACATGGCCGCATCAGAGCTGTACGGATGCGAGTATAAGCAGGACAGCAAGATCGACGCTTTCGAGAATACGAAGGATTCCCTTTCGCTGACATTCAAGAAGACATATGACAAGGTCAATGACATATCTTCGGCAGGATCCGAGCTGAGGCTCGATACCGATAATTTCTTTACACCGTGCTCATATCTTCAGGCTGTCAACAGCGAAGCCGACATCATCCATCTCAGAATGGACGGCCCAAGCGCTTCAAAACTTGCTAATACGGTGCTCTGTTATATCAAAACTAAGGGCAACACCTCTATCTTCTGAACTCAGGCCTGAATTGCAGGGTCGTTTCAGTTAATAATGTTTACTGGATATCATCTAATAATGACCGGAGGATCGCGATGAGATCGGACAAAGACAAAAGGACCGAAACCGAAAAGGAGATCGATGATTTTCTTTCAAAGTTTGAAAGCCCTTCTGACGGATCAGCCGCAGATTACAGCACATATCTGGAACATGAAGAGACCGACGCATCAGACGGTCCGTCTTTCAACTGGAAAGATGTGGAATCTGACGATCTAACGCAGGAATCCGGCAGTATTGCTGAAACTGCAAAAAATGCGGAAGCTGACAACGAAAAAAAGACTGATAAGATATCTCAGGACAAGAAGGCTCCAAAAAAGAACGGAAAAAAGCAAAACAATATTCCTGCAAGGATAACTGCTCAGGACATGGAAGAGATCAAAAAAGAGATACGGGAAGAGCTGGAGGAAGAGTTAAAAGAAGAAGTTAAAGAAGAAGTTAAAGAACCTGCGCCATATAAAGCCGGCAGAAAAAAACGCAGGAACAAAGACGTAAGGAAGACATCCCTTTCTATCGATACAGACTCCCCTGCTCCAGAGGAAAAGTCTTTTGATGATCACAAAAATGATACTGAGAAAGCTCTGATAGAAATAAAAGAGATCAGCGTTATCAGCGAAGATAAAGAAGATCCTGTTCACGAAAGCAAAGATGACAAGAAAGAGGACAAGAAAGAAGGATCATCTGAAGACAGGATCGAAGATAAAGAAATCAAAAAAGAAGAGAAACATGAAGCTAAAGACGAAGTAAAAAAAGAAGAAAGCAAAAAAGAGTCGATCAAAGGCAAAGAAACCGAAACAACTGAAGATCCTGCCGAAGATAAGACTGAAGATAAAGAAGAAAAAACTGAAGACCTTACAGAAGACATAGAGATAGAGAACGAAAAACCTGAACCTGCCGCATCCAGAGATATCGAGGATGTTGCAAAGGCTGTTCTTGTGAGCGGCGCCGGATCCGATATGAGCAAATACGGGAAAAACAAGAAGAGATCTGGCCGAAAAAAATCCGCGAAGAAAAAAACATACAACGACAAAAAACCGGTTTCTCCGGTCGAAAGAGACGTCCGGACGGACAAGTCCCCTTCCCGGGATGATGCCGTACGCGAAGTAATAAAGGATACCAGTACCGAAGGCAAAGAGACCAAGCCTGATGCCGGTAAACAGTCCGGGAATGAACTGTTTAGTTTTTCCAGAAAGAAAAGCGACAGCAAAAAAGCTGATGCCAAAAAGAACAAAGTTAAAAAGCCAGGCAGCAAGCTGAAGGACAGCGCCCTGCTGAAAAAGACGTCCGGCCTTACCCGGAAACTCAAAAAGCGCAAGGGAGACCGCACGCTCAAAGAGTTCCTTTTCCTTAAACCTAATCCGGACTACGATCCTTCAAAAGGCGATACTTATGAAAAAGACGGCAGGACGGTAAAGAACAAAAAAAATAAAGTCAGCTTTCTGAAGATACTCGGAAACATCGCCGCCGTATTCCTTGTCTTTGTGCTTGCCGGCATGATCTACGCTCTCGGATGCATCATTTCAGCACCGAAGTACGATTATAAAGACATATATTCGGCAGTTGAGCAGTTGATACGGCTTCTGTCATATATGATGATCAGGGCGAGCTTATCGACAATGTTTTTTATACCGAAAACCGCAAGATCATCAAATACGAAGATATGCCTGAAGACCTTGTGAATTCCTTCGTTGCTATCGAGGACAAGACCTTCTGGAAGCATCACGGATTCAACTGGACCCGTATGATCGGAGCTATAATATCATCTCTGACAGGCAACGGGAAGATAAGCGGCACAAGCACCATAACCCAGCAGCTGGCCCGTAACGTATATCTGGCGGATACTAAGAGTGTGCGAAGCATAAAGCGTAAGCTGCTCGAAATGTATTATGCCGGCAGGCTTGAGCATGCTCTTACGAAAGAACAGATCGTAGAGGCATATCTGAACACGATATACCTCGGTCACGGCTGCTACGGAGTCAACGCTGCCGCCAGAACATATTTCTCAAAAGATGTTCAGGACCTTGATCTTGTTGAGTGCGCTTCTCTTGCAGCCCTGCCTCAGTCGCCTGACACCTATGCCCTTCTCAAGCTTTCGAGCGAAGCGCAGGATGCGGTCGATCCTAAGGTAGTTGCTACAGAGCCGGATACCATCGTCACAAACGATATCGCTAAAGGCAGACGCCAGCTCACACTTGATCTCATGCTCGAGCAGGGAATGATCTCCCAGGCCGAACATGATAAGGTGTACGGCCTGAACCTGAATGATTTCATCAACCCTACCATAAACAAGGCCGGAAGCGATTATTCATATTTCCATGAATACCTGGTCGAAACCATCATAAACGATCTGATGGAACAGCGCAAAATGACGTACGAAGATGCCGAGCGCATGGTATATACAAGAGGTCTCCAGATCTATTCGACGATCGACAGCACGGCGCAGAAGGTCATCGTAGAGGAATTCAAGGATGACAGCAACTTCCCTTATGTCGATCCTCCTCGCGATGGTGACGGCAACATGCTCAACAGCGACGGCGAGATCGCAATGTATAACTACGACAACGATTTCGACGAAAACGGCAATTTCAGACTCAGCGGAGAAGCCGGAGACGTCAGAGTCAACAGCGACGGAAGCGTCACTGTCAACAAGGGAAAGAAGCTGCACATATACGAGACGGAAGTCGAGGATGGAACGGATTACAGTCTCGAGTTCAAGAGCTATTATCTCTATGATGACGAAGATAACCTCTACTCCATTTCCGGCGGCTATATCAACATCCCTATGGGATACAAATCCCTTGATTCAGACGGCAACGTGATCATATCCGCCGACTATTTCAGCGACCCTACATACAGCAGCAATGTTGATATCGACGGAAAGGACGTCATTTTCATGCCTGGCAGCTACAGCCTCTCGACCAAATCACGCCAGCCTCAGGCGGCGATGACCATAGTCGGAGTCGGTACCGGCGAAGTAAAGGCAATGGTCGGCGGACGTACTGCAGGCGGCCAGAAGCTCCTCAACAGATCACTCAACCCTCGTCAGCCTGGATCGTCTATCAAGCCTCTTGCTGTCTACGGTGCGGCTCTTCAGAAGAGCTTCGAACTCAACAAGGAAGGCAAGAAATGGAAGTTCACGGACTTCGGTATCGACAAACAGGGTACCAAAGGCTGGGGCGACTATCTCACCTGCTATTCTTCTGTTGAGGATGAAAGACTGAGGATCGAAGGCAGATACTGGCCTAACAATTTCAGCAAGTCATTTTCGGGCAAAAACAACTTTATCACGGCTATACAGCATTCCATCAACACCTGTGCAGTCAAGATACTGCTTCAGGTCGGAGCTGATTATTCCGTCAATCAGCTCAAGAAGTTCGGTATCACAACGGTCCAGGACGATACCAGCAATCCTGTAAATGACGTCAACCCTGCGGCTCTCGCCCTCGGCGCTATGACTGAAGGCGTTGAACCACTTGAGATGGCACTGGCATACGCTTCCTTCCCGGGCGGAGGCAAGGTCAACTCCCCTATCTGCTACTATAAGGTACTCGACAGAAACGGCGAGGTTCTTCTCGAAGGCAAATCCGAGCAGACAGAGGCTCTTGATGAAGGAGTAGCCTGGATAATGACGAATGTGCTTCAGTCTGTTGTCAGTTCCAACGGATACATGTATGTCGAAGGTGTCTCTCCTGGCGGCAAGACAGGAACGACAAACGATGAGTACGATATATGGTTTGACGGCTTTACACCTACATATGCCGGATCTTTGTGGATCGGTACTGATGAGAACGTCGATATGAACACGACTTCGACACCTGCCGCCAGACTCTGGGGAAGGATCATGAACCAGATCCCGGCTGCAAAGACCGGTGAATAC
>CACYHM010000017.1 GCA_902774195.1 uncultured Eubacteriales bacterium | reverse complement strand
CGCGCATAAGAGAGGCTGCTGAACCCGGCGATATCAACAGGATCAGGATGTTCCTGGACAAGTGTATGTCCAGAATGGAGGGCATGGTATAATCGAAAGGCAGAAATAAACGACAATCGGAGGTCTGCCATGATAAGACATATAGTAATGTTCAGGATAAAGGATGAGTACAGGGACGAGATCCCTCAGCTGGTCAGAAACTTCTACAGCATGAAGGGGAAGATCGAAGGAATGCTCGAGCTCGAAGCGGGTGCCGACATACTGCACAGTGAAAGGTCCTATGATCTTGCGCTTGTGACGCTGTTCGAGAACCGGGAGGCCTTTGAAGCGTACCAGACGCACCCTGCGCACATGCCCGTCAGAAAGCGCATGCACGAGGTCCGCAGCGCTTCAGTGGCTTGCGATTTCGAACTGTGACACCGGCAGGTGATATCGGAACGCAGCTGAGATATTTCGGTACTTGTTGTATTTCCTTGTATGCTATACAATCTATCTGTATGGATTAAATCAAGATCACTGATCATCAGGAGGGTAAAATTATGATTTATTCGGCAGAAGTGAAAGGCATGTGCCCGGTCCACCAGGGAGTGCATCATGGCTCTGCACCTATTCCTGAAGAAGGAAAATGGGTCAAGCCAAAACAGATCTCGGATATTTCCGGATACACTCACGGCGTAGGCTGGTGTGCGCCGCAGCAGGGTGCCTGCAAGCTTTCACTCAATGTAAAGGACGGCATCATCCAGGAAGCTCTTGTTGAGACCATCGGCTGCTCCGGAATGACTCATTCGGCAGCCATGGCATCCGAGATACTTCCGGGTCTTACGGTGCTTGAGGCTCTCAACACAGACCTCGTATGCGACGCTATCAACACAGCGATGAGGGAGATCTTCCTCCAGATCGTCTACGGACGTTCGCAGAGCGCTTTCTCAGAGGGTGGACTCCAGATCGGAGCCGGACTTGAAGACCTCGGCAAGGGAACGAGATCCATGGTTGGAACGACCTACGGCACTCTTGAAAAGGGCCCTAGATACCTCGACCTTACAGAGGGATATATCACACAGCTCGCTCTTGACGAGGATGATGAGATCATCGGATACAAGTACCTCAACTTCGGCAAGATGATGGACTTCCTCAAGGCAGGCGATGACGCGGCCACAGCAGTCGAAAAGGCATCCGGCCAGTACGGGCGTGTTGATGACGCAGCAAAACTGATCGATCCGCGCAAGGAATAATACAGGGAGGAAAGAGACATGATTACATTTGAATCTTACGACAGAAGAGAAAAACAGATCCTTACAGGGAGGAAAGAGACATGATTACATTTGAATCTTACGAAAGAAGAGAAAAACAGATCCTTTCCAAGCTGGCTGAGTACGGTATCGGATCTATCGAAGAAGCAGAAAAGATCACAAAGGACGCAGGTCTCGATGTTTATCACATGATAGAGAACATCCAGCCTATCTGCTTTGAGAATGCCAAGTGGGCATATACAGTAGGCGCTGCTATCGCCATCAAAAAGAACTGCCGCAAGGCCGCTGATGCAGCCGCTGCTATCGGTGAAGGCCTTCAGTCTTTCTGCATCCCGGGTTCTGTAGCTGACCGCCGCAAGGTAGGCCTCGGACACGGAAATCTCGGAAAGATGCTTCTCGAAGAGGATACTGAATGCTTCGCGTTCCTCGCTGGACACGAGTCGTTCGCTGCTGCCGAGGGCGCTATCGGTATCGCTTCAAAGGCGAACAAAGTCCGTCAGAAACCGCTCAGAGTCATCCTCAACGGACTTGGCAAGGACGCGGCTCAGATCATCTCAAGGATCAACGGATTCACTTATGTAGAGACTGAGTATGACTACTTTACGGGCGAACTCAAGGAAGTGTTCCGCAAGTGCTACTCAAAGGACCCTGAAAGTCCGAGAGCAAAGGTGAACTGCTACGGAGCCAATGACGTTCAGGAAGGCGTAGCCATACTGTGGAAAGAGAATGTAGACGTTTCGATTACGGGCAACTCGACAAATCCTACAAGATTCCAGCATCCTGTAGCGGGAACGTACAAGAAGGAAAGACTCGAAGCAGGCAAGAAGTACTTCTCGGTAGCTTCGGGCGGCGGCACGGGCCGTACTCTCCATCCTGACAACATGGCTGCCGGCCCTGCTTCATACGGAATGACGGATACTATGGGCCGCATGCACTCCGATGCTCAGTTTGCCGGATCATCATCGGTTCCGGCTCACGTAGAGATGATGGGCCTTATCGGTGCCGGCAACAACCCTATGGTCGGAATGACTGTATCTGTTGCGGTCTCCGTAGAAGAAGCAGCTGCTGCTGGTAAATTCTAGACTGACTTCAACGGCCGGGGGCGGGACCCTGGGCCGCAAAGAAGAAAAGAAAACCGGCCAGGGGGTCTGACCCCCTGGCCAAAATCTTGAAAAGAGGAACGTATATTGGAAATAATCAGAGCTGAACATTCGGGATTCTGCTTCGGAGTGGACAGGGCCATAGATATGGCCTTTTCAGAGGCAGAAAAAAAGGACAGGGCAGGCAGACTGTTCACCTGCGGTCATCTCATCCATAACAAATCGGTAGTCGAACGCCTCGAATCCATGGGAGTAAAGATGATCGAATCGCTCGATGAGGCGGGCGAGGGAGACACAGTCATAGTACGTTCACACGGAGAGCCGCGGGAATTTTACGAGAAAGCAGATGAGCGCGGTATCAGACTTGTGGATACGACATGTGTGTTCGTGGCAAAGATACATAAGCTCGTCAGCGAGGCAGAAGAAAACGGCATCCCTGTTGTGATCATAGGCGACAGGGAGCATCAGGAGGTGAAAGCCACGAACGGCTGGTGCAGCTATAAGGCCTGCATCATCGGCAATGCTGAAGAGGCAGAGGCCGCTGCCGGTGAATTCAAGGGCAAAGAGCCTCTGATCGTCTGCCAGACTACCATAAAGCAGGAACTGCTTCAGGCTATACTCCGTGTATTTGATGAAGCAGATGTCACTTACGATATCCGCAACACCATATGCAACGCGACAAGAGACAGGCAGAAGAGCTGCGCTGAACTTGCTTCACGCGTTGACGCGATGATCGTGATAGGAGATAAACACAGCTCCAATTCCAGAAAGCTCTTTGAGATTGCGAAAAAAAACAATAAAAACAGCTATTTTATTGAAAATGCCGACAATTCTTTATTGAATAGGTTGACAAAATATAATAGAATAGGTTGCATAGCGGGCGCATCCACGCCCGAATGGATTATCAAGGAGGTTATTGCTGGAATGAGCGAAAATGTCAACAAGAATATGGAACAGAATCCAATGATGGATTTCATGGATGACATTGAGAAATCTTTACGTTTACCTAAGCCGGGAGACATAGTTGACGGTAAGATTGATCAGGTTATGGGTGATGCCGTCATCGTCAACATGGGCTGCAAGAAGGATGGTATCCTGAGATCAGACGAAGTTGCAATGGAAGAGGGTCAGACCCTTGCCGATCTGTTCAAGGTAGGCGACGAAATCAAAGCAAAGGTCATTAAGTCGGATGACGGCGAGGGCGGTATCATGCTCTCGACAAAGAGACTCGTAGCTGTAGAAAACTACGCAGAACTCGAAGAAGCGATGGAAAACAAAGAGACGATCACGGTCACTGTCACAAGAGCTGTGAACGGCGGTGTCATTGCTGCGTATAAGGAGATCACGGGATTCATCCCTATGTCCCAGCTTTCCGACAGATACGTCGAGAACGCTGACGAGTTCATCGGTCAGACATTCGATGTAAGAGTCATCAGGGTAGACACAAAACGTAACAGAGCGGTATTCTCAAGAAAAGCCATTCTGGTAGATGAGAAGCGCAAGGCTGTTGCCGAGATCTGGGAGAACCTCAATGTAGGCGACATCGTCGAAGGCAAGGTCATGAGATTCACAGACTACGGCGCATTCGTAGATATCGGCGGAGTCGATGGTCTTCTGCATATATCCGAGATCTCCTGGGGCAAGCTCAAGCACCCTGAAGAGGTACTCAAGATCGGAGATATCATCAACGTCAAGATCCTCTCCCTCAACGAAGAGAAGGGCAAGATCAGCCTCGGACTCAAGCAGACACAGCCTGAACCATGGACACTCGTCGGAGACAAGTATCAGGTAGGCGACGTCCTCGAGGGCAAGGTCGTTCAGATCAAGGAATACGGCGCATTCGTCGAGCTCGAAGCCGGACTTGACGGACTCGTTCACATCTCAGAGATCGCCAACAAGAGAGTCGAGAACGTATTCGACGAGCTCAAGGTAGGCGAGACGGTCAACGTCAAGATCATGGAGATCGATCCTGACAAGAGAAGGATCAGCCTGAGCATAAAGGCTACTCTCCCTGCAGAAGAGAATGCAGCAGAAGCTGATGATTCAGAAAAGGTCAAAGAAGCTGTTGAGGATGCTGTAGCCGATGCTAAAGAGGCTGTCGACGAAGTAAAGGATGCTGTCGAGGAGACAGCAACTGCAGCAAAGGCTGCTGTCGCTGAAGCTCTTGATGAAGTAAAAGAAGCTATCAAAGAGACAGCTGAAGATGTATCTGAAGTTGTCACCGGAGCAGTCGAAGAGGCTAAGGCAGAGCTTTCGGAATAACAGCAATGCTGCTGTAAAGAAACATCAACAGATAGCCGCGCCCGAAGAGGGTGCGGCTCTTTGCTTTGTGCACCGTATTAGTGATAGAATCAGCCGTACGGAGGAAAACATGGCACTCAAAAGCGAAAAGGAATTACTAGAAAAGAATATAAAGATGGTAGCGCTGGATCTTGACGGCACTACATTCGACAGCGCCGGAGATATCTCTGAAGAAAACGTGAGAGCTCTGGAGGAAGCTGCATCAAGGGGTGTGCATATCGTTGTTTCTACGGGCAGATCGTATGCATCGCTCCCTGACCACATAAAAAGGGTCAAAGGCATAGAATACGCGATAACGTCGAACGGAGCCCATGTGAACATCATGGAGACCGGAGAACAGATATACAGCGATTTTCTGGATCCTGAGGCTGTCAGAGAGATAGCTGTGCTCAAGGACGCGACAAAGGCGGATATAGAAGTGTTCATAGACGGCAGGGCCTATGTCGATCAGTCATATTATGACGATGTGAAGGAAAACGGCTGCGCATACAGAAACGCCGAATATGTGATATGGAGCAGAAGACCTGTCCCGGATGTCACGGCCCTGATGCTTGAACACTGCGGAGAGATTGAGAATGTAAATTTCATATATGAGACTCTTGAGATGCTCGAAAAAGCGAAGCCGAAGGTCAACGCTATCAGAAATGCCACGATAACTTCGTCTTTCCCGAACAATCTCGAGGTCGGAGGACCTCACACCAGCAAGAAGACAGCTCTTGTCTGGCTTCTCAAAGAACTGAAGATCAGCGCGGATGAGCTCATGTGCTGCGGAGACGCGCCGAATGACATCGCCATGGTAGAGATGGCCGGCATCGGAGTCGCGGTGGCAAATGCATGGGGAGGACTGAAGGATCACGCCGACTACATAACTGCTTCCAATGATGACAACGGCATAGCTAAAGCCATAGACAAGTTCGTACTTCACAGATAAATTATTATTTTTCATAAATCTGAACGCAAAGCCCTGAAATAGGGCTTTTTTTGTTGGAATAAGTGCTTATGATGTTCGACAAAAAAATCTGCCGCTGATACGATTTTTACAGAACAGAAGAAAGGAGAAAACAGAATGAGATACAGAAAGAACGTCGGCGACATAGGCGAGGAATTCGCCTCGAAGCTTCTCGAAAACTCGGGATACAGGATAATAGCCCGCAATTATGCGACAAAGCAGGGCGAGATAGATATCATCGCTATCAAAGACGGAGTGATACACTTCGTTGAGGTCAAGACCAGAAACGGATGCCAGTACGGATATCCGTCCGATTCAGTTACCAGAATAAAGCAGGAGAGAATAAGGAAAGCAGCTCAGCAGTATCTCGGGAGCAGAAGGCTCACGTGGAACAGCGTTTCGTTCGATGTATATGAGATCATGACAGAACTAATCGAGGACTGCATGTAGGAGGCGGACATGTACAGCAGGATAAATTCGGCGGTCTGTTCCGGGATGGAAGGACGGACTGTGCTTGTAGAAACTGATATCTCACGTGGCCTGCCGGGTATAAGCATAGTCGGGCTTCCTTCGACAACAGTTATGGAATCAAGGGAAAGGATAAAAAGCGCAGTGATCAATTCGGGCTTTGACTATCCGAGGGGGAGGATAACCGTCAACCTTACGCCTGCCGGACTCCGGAAGAACAGCAGCGGCCTCGATCTTCCGACTGCAGCCGGTATACTGATGTGCAGCGGCGAACTAGGTCCCGGAGCCGGCGCGAAATGGGGAGTTATCGGCGAACTTGCACTCGACGGCAGCATTCTTGGCATAGACGGGGCTCTACCGATGCTTGTAAGGATGAAGGAGGAAGGGCTTGAAGGAATAATAGCGCCCGCAGAGAACCGTCAGGAGGCGGTGATGGCGGGCGGCAGGATTCATCTTGCAGCGAATCTCAGGGAGTGTATTGAGATACTGCGCGAAAAGCCTGAAGCTCCGGCTCTTCACGATGACGGCCTGACTGCAGAGTGCGCCGGAGCGGAGGATTACGGAGATATCGCAGGCCAGGATCATGCCAAAAGAGCGATGGTCATAGCGGCAGCCGGAAGACACGGACTTCTTATGATCGGCTCACCGGGCTGCGGCAAAACGATGCTTGCCGGCAGACTGCCGGGAATAATGCCGGAAATGAGTGAGAAGGAGATGTTCGAAACAGCGGTTATAAGGTCGGTAAGCGGCTGCAGAGGAGACGAACTGAAGCTGTGCCATACCAGACCTTTCAGGGCGCCGCATCATTCCATCGGCAGGGCCGGCCTCATAGGCGGAGGCGCATACCCTGTTCCCGGAGAGATAACACTGGCTCACAACGGAGTGCTCTTTCTGGATGAGATATGCGAATTCGAAACGAAAACCATAGAAAGTCTTCGTCTTCCGATCGAAGAAAAGATCATAACCCACTTCAGGAAAGGAGAGGCATACACATTTCCCTGCAATTTTCAGATGGTCATGGCGGCCAACCCATGCCCGTGCGGATATCTCGGAGACAGAGACCGGGAATGCAGATGCAGCAGGGCAGAGATCGACCGTTACCGGCGCAGGCTGAGCGGACCTCTTATCGACCGGATAGATATGAACATAGCAATGGATAAAGTCACTTATTCAGAACTGACCGGAACAGGGAGCCGTATCGACACCCGCACTATGAAGGACCAGGTGGATGCTGCGTTGAGATTTGCAAGAGAAAGCGGCAGGACCGCATACAACTCTGAATTATCTGCTAAAGAAGTATCGCGGTGGTGCAGCCTCGGCAGTGATGAGAAGAGATTCATGAATTCGGCCTACGAGAGGTTCGGCATGTCGCCTAGGTCTTATTCCAGAACACTTAAAGTCGCAAGGACCATAGCGGACCTTGACGCAAGTAAGGATATCAGGACAGCACATCTGGCAGAGGCGCTGAACTACAGGATAGAATACGAGAGGTGAGCATGCGTGAGTACAGGATAGAAAAGATAGATTTCAGATCAGTCGAATACCCGGAACGTCTCAGAAACATACCGTCGCCGCCGAAACAGCTTTATTATGCAGGTGATATTTCCCTTCTGCATAAAAAAAGTGTTGGAGTGGTAGGAGCACGAAAGAATACAGTCTACGGGAAAAATGTGGCTCTCATGATAGGGAGGCGCCTTGCAGAAAGCGGGATCCCCGTCGTTTCAGGGCTTGCGCTTGGGATCGATGCGTTTTCTCATGAGGGAGCTCTGGAGGCTGACGGAAAGATAATAGGAGTGCTCGGAAGCGGGATCAACAGGATGGGACCTGAGAGGAACCGCGGCCTTATGATGAGAGGTCTCAAAGCGGGCGGAGTAGTCGTAAGCGAATATGAGCCGGACGAGGGCGCGCAGAAAGGGACTTTTCCTGCAAGGAACAGGATCATAAGCGGATTGTCAGAAGCTGTAGTGATCGTTGAAGCGGGCCTTAACAGCGGCTCTCTTATAACGGCAAAGCATGCGGCTGAACAGGGGAGGACGATATATGCGGTACCCGGCAATATAAACAGCCAGTCGAGTATAGGAAGCAATCTGCTTATCAGGGACGGAGCTATACCTCTGGTGATAATGGAAGACCTCGTAAGGGACATCGGAGCCGTGTCCCGAGAAGTGAATTCTCAGAGACCGGATATAGAGGGGGATGAACTATGCATATACAGGGCTGTGGCTGAAAGAAGCGGGGCCACATGCGAAGAACTGATAAACTCGACAGGCCTCAGTCCTTCTCTTCTCAACTCGCTTCTGACCGTCATGGAGATAAAGGGACTGGTCGAATCCTATGCCGGCAGGATATACATAACGAGATAAAATACTTGTATATTCCGGCGCACTTGTGCTAAAGTTTCAAATTGTAAATTAATCTACTATTAATATAAATATACAAAGAGGAGACGTTAATGGCAGCTGCAAAGAAAACTGCAAAGAAAACAGCAAAACCGGGCAGGACGCTGCTCGTAGTGGAATCGCCGTCAAAAGCAAAAGTCATTGGCAAATATCTCGGTTCGAAATATAAGGTCATCGCGTCAGTCGGGCACGTAAGGGACCTTCCTAAAAGCAGACTGGGAGTAGATGTTGAAAACAATTTCGAGCCTGAGTACATCAACATAAGAGGCAAAGGCGATACTATAAAGGAGATCAAAAAAGAGGCGCAGGCTGCAGGGAAAGTCCTTCTCGCTACTGACCCTGACCGCGAAGGAGAGGCCATATCGTGGCATCTGGCTCATATTCTGGGTATCGATCCGGATACAGAATGCCGCATAATGTTCAATGAGATCAACAAGGAGACCGTCCGCGAAGCGCTGAAAGAGCCTCGCGCGATCGACAGCGGACTCGTTGACGCCCAGCAGGCGAGGAGAGTGCTCGACAGACTGGTCGGCTATCAGATAAGCCCGCTGCTCTGGAAGAAGGTCTCGTGGGGACTCAGCGCCGGGCGCGTACAGTCTGCCGCACTCAAACTGATATGCGACAGAGAACGCGAGATACAGAACTTCATACCTGAAGAATACTGGTACATCGCCGCGGATTTCGGCGATGGTTTCATTGCCGATCTCAGCAGGATAGACGGAAAGAAAGCGTCTGTGAAGAATAGTGAGCAGGCCGATGCCATCGAGGATGAACTCGCATCGGGACAGTATATCGTCGATTCTGTAAAAGAAGGCAAAAGACAGACCAGACCATATGCTCCGTTCACCACTTCGAGCATGCAGCAGGACGCTTCGATCAAACTCGGTTTCCAGACCGGAAAGACGATGCAGATCGCCCAGCAGCTATACGAGGGAATCAATCTGAAAGGGATAGGCGCCAGAGGTCTTGTCACATATATCAGAACAGATTCTGTAAGAGTGTCGTCTCAGGCTGCAGCAGCCGGAGCAGCATACATTAAAGAAAAATTCGGGGGGGAATACGTTGGCAACAACGTCTTTACCAACAGGAACAAAGCGATGCAGGATGCACATGAAGCCATCAGGCCTTCCGATGTGAACCTCGAGCCTGAACTTATAAAGGATTCGCTGACAGCGGATCAGTACAAGCTATATGACCTCATATGGAAAAGATTCGTTGCATCGCGCATGGCAGCCGCGAAATACGACACCGTGCAGGTCGGTATCAAAAACGGACGCTACGATTTCAAGGCAAGCGGCGCCCGCATGACATTTGACGGATGGCGCAGGGTCTATAAAGCCTCAACGCCTGAAGGAGAAGTAAACATCCCTAAGATAAGCGAGGGCGAAGTGCTGACACCGTAACAGCTCATCAAGGAACAGAAATTCACACAGCCTCCTGCAAGATACACAGAAGCAGGTCTGGTCAAGGAGATGGAAGAGAAAAACATCGGCAGGCCTAGTACATACGCTTCCATCATATCGGTGCTGGTAAACAGAAAGTATGTAAAAAGGGTCAAGAAGAGCCTGGAACCGACAAAACTCGGATTCGATGTCACGGGCATACTACAGGAATATTTCACCGATATAGTCGATGTGGACTTTACCGGAGAGATGGAAGACAACCTGGACAGCATCGAACTCGGACGGAAGGAATGGCGCGGAGTAATAGCCGATTTCTACAAGGGTTTCAGCGAAGAACTCAAGGTCGCAGAGCGCGAGGTGGAGCGCATCGAAAAGGAAGTGGTGCTCTCGGACGAGGTCTGTGATATTTGCGGCAAGCCTATGGCCATCAAGGAGGGGCGTTTCGGCAGATTCCTCGCGTGCACGGGCTATCCGGAATGCAGGAATACCAAACCTATAGTAAAGTCAACGGGTGTCAAATGTCCGAAATGCGGCAGCGACATCATCGAAAAGAGAGGCCGGAAGTCCGGAAAGGTGTTCTACGGATGCAGCGCATATCCGAAATGCGATGTATCCTACTGGGACAGACCTACCGGCGAGATGTGCCCGGACTGCGGCTCTATGCTGGTAATGACCAAGGGAAAGAACGGCACTGTGAAGTGCTCGAATCCTGAGTGCAAATACAAGGAGAAGAAATAATGATCCAGTTCCATGCAACGACGATATGCGCGGTAAGAAGACCGGGCGGAGACATAGCGATAGGCGGAGACGGCCAGGTCACGATGGGCGAGACTACCATCATGAAGAACGGCGCCAAAAAGGTCAAGAAGATATATAAGGACAAGGTGCTCACCGGATTTGCGGGTTCGGTCGCAGATGCGTTTTCGCTGACCGAAAAGTTCGAAAACAAGCTCGGCGAACATGCAGGCAACCTCAAGAGGGCCGCAGTTGACCTTGCGCAGTACTGGAGGAGCGACAAGGCCATGAGGAACCTCGAAGCCCTGATGATAGTAGCCGATGAAGAAGACCTGCTCGTGATCTCCGGGAACGGCGAAGTGATCTCGCCGGACAAGGATGTCGTGGCTATAGGATCGGGCGGCAACTATGCATATTCGGCAGCGGTCGCGCTTTACGAGAACACGGACCTCGATGCAGAGACGATAGTAAGGAAGTCTCTCGAGATCGCATCGAACATCTGCGTGTATACAAACGGAAACATCACAGTCGAAAAACTCTGACCACGGAGGACAAGAAATGGCAGACAATATAAAGAATCTGACTCCGAAGCAGATAGTTGCGGAGCTCGACAAATACATAATCGGTCAGGACGAGGCAAAGAAATACGTTGCCATCGCTCTGCGCAACCGTTACAGAAGAAGCAGGCTCCCGGAAGAGATGAGAGAGGAAGTATCACCCAAGAACATCCTGATGATGGGGCCTACCGGAGTAGGTAAGACAGAGATCGCAAGAAGGCTCGCTAAGCTCATGGATGCGCCTTTTGTGAAGGTCGAAGCCACAAAGTTCACGGAAGTGGGCTATGTCGGACGCGACGTCGATTCCATGATCAGAGATCTCGTCGAGGCTTCAATGAGACTCAGCAAGCAGAAGAGGATGGACGAGAACGCAGAGATGGCGAACGTCATAGCAGAGGATATAATCATAAAGTCTATCATCCCTTCGCCGAAGAGCGAGAATCAGGGAGGAGCACAGCTCGGAAATATCTTCACAAATCTCGGATACAAGACACAGAAGCAGGAATACGAAGAGAACAAGCAGAAAGAATACGAATCGAGCAAGGAGTATGCTGACATAAAGATG
>CACYHM010000016.1 GCA_902774195.1 uncultured Eubacteriales bacterium | reverse complement strand
ATCATTGAACCGGGAGATACAAAGACAGGCTTTACAGCTGCCAGGATCATGCAGAACTCTGACAACAGATCTGATACTTACGGCATCAGATTGAAAAAGAGTGTGGCTAAAATGGCTGCGGATGAACAAGGCGGCAGATCGCCCGAAAGTGTTGCGAAGACCGCGCTGGCACTGGCGGGCAGGAAGGACCCTCCGGCAAGAGTTCCGGTGGGAATAGAGTACAAAGCGCTGATGCAGCTGCTTCGCATCATGCCTGACCGGGGCAAAGAGTTCATATTGAGCAAACTATATCTGCCGAAATAGAGGTGCCGATAAATGATCAGACAATACAGACAGGATGATATACCGGATATGATCCGCATATGGAATGAAGTGATTGAGGAGGGCAACGCTTTTCCGTGGGAGGAGTGCCTGGATACGGAAAGCGGCAAAGCCTTTTTCGCGGAGCAAAGCTATACAGGGGTCGCCGAGACCGATGGGAAGATAGCGGGACTGTATATCCTTCATCCCAATAATCTGGGAAGATGCGGACACCTTTGCAATGCCAGCTATGCGGTTTCATCAGACAAGCGGGGCCGGCGTATAGGAGAACAGCTGGTGAAGGACAGCCTGAAGACCGGAAGAAGACTCGGCTTCCGTGTCCTGCAGTTCAACGCGGTAGTCGAGAGCAACATCCACGCCAGACATCTCTACGAACGCCTGGGGTTCATACAGCTTGGGGCGATACCCGGAGGATTCCGGATGAAGGACGGACATTACGAAAACATCTATCCGTACTACCGCGAACTGTAAAACGAAGTTTCACTTATCAGTACAATGCGCCTGTGCGATGCAGAAGGAAGCTGTTGAAATATACAGCCCCTTTTTTTTATTTATCAGAAGTGGTATTATTGGTTAGACTTAACTAACTATATTTTTTATGAGGGTCAACGATGAAAATAGTTCAATTCAAAAATGTAACAAGGACATATGTGACAGGCGACCATACACAGAACGCGCTGTCGGATGTCGACCTGGAGATCGAAAAGGGAAAGTTTGTGGTCATCCTGGGTCCGTCCGGAGCAGGCAAGAGTACATTCCTCAACCTGCTCGGAGGTCTGGACAACCCTACGGAAGGCACGATAGTCGTAGACGGAACGGATATATCCACTCTTTCCAGCGATGAGCTGGCAGACTACAGAGCGGCAAAGGTGGGGTTCGTATTTCAGTCATACAATCTGATACCGACGCTCACCGTGCTTGAAAACATCTCTCTGGTAGACGAGATAGCGCCCGATCACATGAGCGCCGAAGAACTCCTTGCAGAGGTAGGCCTTGACGATCATTCGCATCAGTTCCCGCACGAGCTGTCCGGAGGAGAGCAGCAGAGAGTTTCCATCTGCAGGGCGCTGGCAAAGAATCCGAGCATACTGCTTTGCGATGAGCCTACCGGAGCACTCGATTCCGAAACGGGCGTTGTAGTGCTCAAACTCCTTCTCAGAATGGCGAGGGAATACGGCAAGACGATAATCATAGTGACGCACAACCAGAATATCGCCAGGATGGCGGATACAGTGATACACATAAGGAGCGGCAAGGTCACATCCGTCGATGAACAGCCGGATCCATTATCAGCAGAAGAGGTGGAATGGTAATGCTGGGACGAAAACTATGGAGAACTGCAAAAGTATACAAAGTCCAGTTCATTTCTATGATCCTTCTGATCGCTCTGGGTGTCGGGGTTTTCGTAGGTTTCAATGCCGAATGGGTGACCATCGGAAAAGATACGGATGCTTTTTTCAAGGACTGCGGATTTGCCGACTACAGGATCATAGATGAGGACGGGATCTCTTCTGCCGATGTGGACAGGATAAGGGACATAGAGGGAGTGACCGGGGTAAGCAGATTCCTTTCCGTCAATGCTGATGTTGCGGGCTCGGATGATCAGCTTGCTCTTACCGTAACTGAGAGCGCTCATACGTCAGGCTTCGTCGTGACAGAAGGCGAAGAATATGACAGATGGGATGCGGAAGGCTTCTGGCTCTTGGACAAGTACGCAGAGCTGAACGGAATAAAGCCGGGCGACAAGCTGACCGTAACTTTCGAGGACATGGAATTCACCGGTACAGTCAGGGGACTGATCGAATCGGCTGAGTACCTCATCTGCGTGCGCGATGAATCACAGGTGATGCCTGACTTCAATACTTATGGATATGTATATGCCTCGCCTGAGATGCTGAGAAAGGTGATAAGGCAGCAGATAAAGGAAGAAGAACCCGATATCGATGAAGACGTGATGAGTATCGCTGTCAAAGAGGCATGTGACAATATCTTCTGTCAGGTGAATGTCAACTCTTCCATGGACAGACATGAGATGCAGAAGGCTGCTGACAAGGCTCTGGGGCGCACGCTTCTGATACTTACGAAAGACGAGAACGTGTCCTACTCAGAATCGAGGGGCGAGATGAATGAAGGCAAGACGATGGGCGCAGTACTGCCGGTGCTCTTCCTTGCGATAGCGATCCTGACGATGATAACCACGATGAACAGGATCACTATAAGCGAAAAAACACAGATCGGCACGCTCAAAGCTCTTGGCTTCAGGGACAGAAGGATAATCCGGCACTATACATCGTATGCTGTCGTAATATCTGTTATCGGATCGATACTCGGCGTTATATTAGGGTATATGCTCTGCAAAATGGTGATGTCTCAGGACGGCATGATGGGCACATATTTTGTGATGCCTGACTGGACGATACATATACCTGTGTGGATATGGGCGATAGTCCTTGTGATAGTCCTGTTCACGATCCTCGTAGGATATCTGTCGGTCAAAGATATGCTGCGCGGAACTGCTGCAGAGACTCTGCGCCCGTATACTCCGGGTCACATCCGCAGACTGCTTATCGAGAATACGGCGCTCTGGAAAAGGATGAGGTTCGGTACAAAGTGGAATCTGAGAGATATATTCCGCCACAGATCCCGGAGCGCAATGTCATTTATCGGCACGTTCGGATGCATGCTGATGCTTGTCGCGTCGTTTGGCATGAACGAGACGATGAAGAACTTTCTGGCTACCTTCTATGACGGGACCGCGGTATATTCTTCGAAGATCTTCATGTCATCAGATGCCGATAATGAAGACTCAGTAAGACTGGCTGAAGAACTCGACGGGGATTACAGCGCTTCTGTGAGTGCCAGGGCAGATGATAAAACTGTCTCAGTCGATGTCTATAGCATCACACACGGGCTGTACAGATTCATAGATGAAGATTCGAATGTCATCCCGCTGCCGGAAGATGGCGCACTCATATGTAAAAGACTGGCCCGGGATTTTTGTGTAAAGCCCGGAGATACCGTGATAGTAGAACCATATGGTACGGATGAAAGCTACGAGGTGCTGATCGCCGGTGTAAACGGCTCTCTTACGGAGAGCATCTCGATGAGTGAGAAATATGCAGGATCGATCGGCCTGACAGACAGCGACTCATACAGGATAAACAGCGTGTACACCATGACCGGCAAGGACAGTATCGCTGGCAGCAGTAAGATCACAAGCGTACAGAGCAAGCAGGATATAATCGACTCGTTCGATACATTCATGCAGATCTTTTACTTTTTCATTATCGTTCTTGTCGCTGCGTCCGTACTGCTGTGCCTGATCGTGCTGTACAACCTGGGGATCATGAGCTATATGGAGCGCTATCGCGAGATGGCGACACTCAAGGTGCTGGGCTTCAGGAACAAAGCGATCGGGAGGCTGCTGATCTCACAGAATCTCTGGATAGCTCTGGCCGGGACTTTGCTGGGCATACCTGCGGGCATATGGGCGCTGACTTATCTGATGGACCTGCTTGCTGCAGAGTATGAGATGGAGACCACGGTAGGGCCTGTCAGCATATTGCTTGCAACAGCTCTGAACCTCGGTACAGCAGTGGTCGTTGGCCTGATGATAGCCGGAAAGAACCGGAGGATAAACATGGTGGAGGCCCTTAAGGGAACAGATTAGAAGCGGGAATGCGGCCCGGCCATTGAGGCCGGGCCTTTTCTCTTGAAATGAAAACGCATGGCATATGAATATGATATACTTTGAGCAGGTATAAAAGGGCAGGGAGATCACCATGGACGATAAGAAAAAAACTAAAACAGGGCGGCTTGCCAACAGGACGATCATGAGGATGCTCATGCTTGCTCTGGTGCTCATAGTGGGCATCGGTGCTGCTGTTGCTTCTATTTTCTGGCAGAAAAGCCTGCAGACGTACGCGGATTTTTCGTACTCATACACCCGCATGGCTGCGGATTTCATTGACGGGGACAAGGTCAGTGAGTATGTAGAAACAGGAAAGACCGATGATTACTATAATGAGATAAGCCGGCTCCTTAATGTGATAGCAGAAGACGCCGGGCTGAGATATTTATATGTAGTGATCCCGCAGGAGAACGGGCTTCTTTATGTATGGGATGCTCAGCCGGAGCACGATGCAAGACCGCTGCTCGACCTGTGGGAGTATTCATCGGATTATCCGCAGGATGCTGCCGAAGCCGCGTATAACGACAGCAAGGAACAGTTCCGGGCATATCGCTATAAAGACATGGACCTTGCAACTGCTATTTCTCCTCTGAAGGACAGCAAGGGAAATACAGTGGCGATCGTGGCGGCTGACCTGCTGATACCGCATATCCGCGAAGGGATAATCGCGGTACTGAAAAACGTAGTCGCGGCCGTATGCGTCATCATGCTGATGGCCATGGCGCTCTATTACTATTCCGTTCGCAGGCAGATAATAAAACCGCTTGAAACTCTGCAGCAAGCGGTAAGCGGGCTCGTTGACAACCTGGACCGCAAAGAGAGTGTGCAGATAGATGTCCATACAGGCGACGAGATAGAGAGCGTGGCGCGTTCTGTTGAAGAAATGGATGAGAAACTGCGGGCCTACATCGATGAAAACAGCAGGATATCTGCCGAAAAGGAGAGGGTCAATACAGAACTCTCCCTGGCAAACCGCATACAGGCGGATATGCTGCCGAGCATATTCCCGGCCTTCCCGGAGCGCGAAGAGTTCAGCATCTATGCCAGCATGACCCCTGCCAAGGAGGTCGGCGGAGACTTCTACGACTTTTTCTTCGTGGATCATGACCACCTGGCGCTTGTCATGGCGGATGTTTCAGGCAAGGGGATCCCGGGAGCCATGTTCATGATGATGGTCAAGAGCATGATACAGACGCAGGTCATGTCGGGACACAGCCCTAAGGAAGTGCTTGAAGCGGTCAACCAGCTGATATGCAGCAATAACAGAGAGGGAATGTTCATCTCTGTCTGGCTCGGTATCGTTGATGTGAAGAACGGTACCATGGTCGCTGCAAACGCAGGCCACGAGTACCCTATAGTCAAAAAACCGGGCGAAAAGTTCGAGATCCTGAAGGATGAGCACGGCTTCGTCGTAGGCGGGCTGGAAGGAATGAAGTATAAGGAATACGAGCTGAAGATGGAGCCGGGAACAAAGCTCTTTGTATACACGGACGGCGTTCCTGAAGCCACCGACAGCCACTTTGAACTGTTCGGCATGGACAGGACCCTTGCGGCACTGAACAGTGCGGCCGATGCCGATCCGGATGACATCCTGTGCGCCGTAGAGCAGGCTGTCGCTGTCTTTGTCGGCAAAGCCGAGCAGTTCGACGACATGACGATGCTCTGCTTTGAATACATAGGAGACTAGCGGGCTGAATAGTAATGCATCAGCATAAGCGTGGTCAGCATGCCGTACGACTGTATGCCGCCTTTCTGACCGTTCGCCTTCAGATAGGCATCGTTGACCCGGTCCTGTATTTCAGAAGCTTTTGTTACATGAGAAGACCAGAACAGATCGTTGGCCTCGATCTCGGAGACGGCGTACGAAGGAAGCTTTGCGCGCAGACTGTCATATCTCTCGGGATCGACTCTTTTAAGGGTGCCTCCTGCATATACCCATGCAATGAGCCACCCGCTTCTTTTGAATGACTGATCGTCAGATCCTGTGCAGGCCAGCCAGCCTATATAGCTGGCCTCCCCTTCATTCATGTATCCCCTCAGGTGTGAAAGCTCATGGCACGCGGTAAAGGGCTTTTCCATATCCGGCATCTCTCCGTTTATGTTTGCTTCAACGGTGAAAGGTGAGTAGATACCGCTGACACCCATGGCTGAGAAAGCTCCGGAAAGTACGGTGAGCTGCTTTGGGGCAGGATAATACCCGCGGAGTGACGGCTCATGCTCCGAAAGCTTTGTCATGGACTTACGTGCCTCACCGGCAAGTTCGCTGCCCTGAGGATATTCAGGATACGGACCGCATTCATACAGATTTGAGATTATGTATTCACAGAATTCCGCCAGCTGATCTTTTGTAAACTCCGCACCGGACAGAGCCTCTGTATCTGCGAACGTGTCTCTGTGGTAGTTTACTCCGCAGTTTGCAGCGTAAAGGAAGAAAAGCACAGATACGAGCAGAAGGATGCGTGAAAAGGCTTCTCTGAGTCTCTTGCGGCAGCGGATGAGATCCGCGATGATGATAAAAGGCAGGACGCAGACTGCGGCTTCGGCGACCGAGAACGGCGCTGCGCCGGAAAGACGGCCTGCGGTCGCTGTGATCAGAGAATAGACATTGACGCTGTACCACTGCGCAAAGCCGCCTGCATACCGTGCGGCAATCAAAAGCATTCCTGCCGCGCACAGCAGGATGACAGAGATCCTGATAGATTTTGCGATCCTCTTGTCAGTCTGTTTCATATCCTCATGGAACATAGTATCACATCAAACGACTGTTGAAACATACAGCCGTTTTTTATTATCATATATCCTGTGAAAAGGAGGAAGGCGGACCGGTCCGGCTTGAAGACAGGGGACACGGGCGCCGTATGAATATGATCAATATCAAAGGGATAAGACTTCCTGCATGGGGAGACAGAAGGGACGGGAAACTGCTTAAGGACATCGATTCGATGCATTTCATAATGCCTCTGATGTACCCTAACCGCTGCGACAACGAGGCTTACATCTCAGAGCAGATCGATCTGACGAATGCCATGGCCTTTCTCGAAAAGAAGAATGCAGCCGGCCCGGAATACAAATACAACTTCTTTCAGCTGATGGTAACTGCTGTACTGAAGACCATCACCCTGCGCCCGCAGCTGAACCGCTTTATCGCGAACTACAATCTGTATCAGCGCAACGAGGTGACCGCGGCATTCACGGTGAAGAAGATCTTCTCCGATGACGGTGATGAAGCGCTGGCGGTAATACATTCGAAAGAGGATTTCACGCTTGACAGCGTGCACGATGAGATATACAGGCAGGTATCTTATGTCCGTCACGAGGGCAAGGACCAGTCCACTGAAAGCATGGACATGCTTCAGAAGACTCCGCTGCCTCTGAAGAAGCTGCTCGGCACCGGGGCGAGATTCCTCGACAGACACGGCTGGATGCCTCAGTCGGTGATCGCCACTGATCCGTTCCAGCAGTCGGTCGTGCTCTCGAACCTCGGCTCAATAAAGCTGAAAGCGGGATACCATCATCTCACCAACTGGGGCACTACATCGGTGTTCGTCATCATCGGAGAGATGAAAGAGAGACCTTACTATGATGAGAAGGGCAGGATGGAGATGCGCATGAGCGTCGATATCGGCCTCACCATCGATGAGAGGATCTCCGACGGATACTACTGCTCAAAGTCGGTCCGCCTGCTGAAGAAGCTGCTCGAGGAGCCTGAACTCCTTGAGAGGCCTATGGGCGAGCCTGTAGAGTTTTAGCCCCACGCGATGAAAGAGCGTATATCCTATCGCTGCTACAGAATAATACGTTGGCTGGTAAAGCTGTTTTACCCGAAGATCACGGCACACGGGACAGAGAACCTTCCTGAAGGCGAGCCTTTCATAGCGGTGGGAAATCACTGTAAGATGAACGGGCCGATAAGCTGCGAGCTTTACTTTCCGGCCGAAAGATATACCTGGTGCGCAGGCGAGATGATGCATCTGAAAGAGGTTCCGGCCTATGCGTTTCAGGACTTCTGGTCGAACAAGCCTGCGTATAACAGGTGGTTCTTTCGCATCCTTTCGTATCTCATAGCACCGGTCTCTGTCTGTGTGTTCAACAACGCGAACTGCATAGGCGTCTATCACGGGACCCGCGTTATGTCGACTTTCCGGACTACTGTGGACAAACTCGTGCAGGGGATAAGCGTAGTGATATTCCCGGAGCATAATGTTCCGTATAACGATATACTGTACGAATTCCAGGAACGCTACACAGACGTCGCCCGTATGTATCACAAAAAGACGGGCAAGGAGATCTGCTTTGTGCCGCTGTATATTGCTCCGGCGCTGAAGGGCATGTATCTGGGCAGGCCTGTAAGATTCGACAGCAGCGCTCCGAAGAACGAAGAGAGAAAAAGGATAAACGGATACCTGATGAAAGAGATAACGGACATCGCAAGAGCGCTGCCGGAGCATACGGTGGTGCCGTATCCGAATATACCGAAGAAGGATTATCCCGTAAACAGGAAATGACCGGGAGAAGCAGGTGGATCTATGGCGGATGGCAAATGGGTGATGACTGAAGACGATGCGCGGCGCGTGGATCTCAGTCATGAAGAACAAAACATAACAGATCTGAGGAAGCTGCCGAACTACGGTCAGCACAGGGCGGTCGATGACCGCCTGGGCGATGCGGAACTGAAATGTGCTTTCTGCGGTTCCGGAGACCTGCAGACGGGCTTCGGGGGCTGCGGAGAAGGCTTCGGATACAGGTCTTTCAAGTGCATGGCCTGCGGCGGCACCTCGGACTTCGTGTTCAAAGATGAGCATGGAAAGTTTTTCTGAAGTGCCTGAGAAGCCGCTTGCCATGTCTCCGTTTGAAACGCAAACCCGTATATCGTATGTATAGATCATAAATATGGGAGGTTCTGATATGAATGAAAAACAATTAGAAGAATTCATCGGGAAGTATAAGATCGATATTGATGAACTGGATGGAGTCGCAGGCGGCGCGGTCAGATACGACCAGCTCAGGCAGTACATGATAGGCCTTCATAGTATGGAGCCTGATAAGGAAATTGCGGAAAGAGACATACAGGCTGTATGGCGCAAGCAGCCTACGCTGCTTTCAACAGATCCGAATCCGGAAGACTATGATGAGATCATGGCATATTTTGACAAGTACTGGGGGAAAATCTGAACTATAGTAAAGAGGAAGACACAATGAAGATAGATGAACTCACAGAAGAGATGCTTGAAGAAGCAAGAAAATGTAAAACTCACGAAGAGCGGATGAAATTCATCGCGGATAATAAGATCGAGCTTTCACCTGACCTGCTGGAGGGAGCTTCAGGAGGAGGAGGAGAAGGAATAGATACCGGATGTCAGCACAAATGGAAATTTATCGGCAGAAAAAAGGGCGTGATCTGGGGATATAACTCTGTCTATGAATGCGAGTTATGTCAAAAGAGAAAAATTGAATGGGATGATTAATACTTAAATTACAATATCTGATAAAACGGTACATAACATGAAAAGCAGGATGACAGAAGGATATAAGGAGTCCATAGAAATGGAAGACAATAAATATTACAAGGATGAACTTCAGAAGCTGGGAATAGAGGATCTCGAATCCGTAGCCGGCGGATATTTATTGAAAGACATGACGGAAGAAGACCGCAGGCGCATCATCGAAGTGGACAGAAAATGGAAAAAAGCCTTGTGCGATCTCGGAGAGGGCCGGATCACTGACGCTGAATACGATGCTATAACTGATGAGATGAAAGAGACCCACAGGATGATGATAAATAAGTACGATAGAAAGTGACGGGTAGTCCCGGAGCAACGGAGGAAACAGTAAAGGAGAAAGTCATGACAAAGAAGAATCCACAGAATGACGGGTATTTCAGCAACAGTGATGAAAACTTTGAATTAAATCCTGACCTGCTCGAAAAAGTCGCCGGCGGGAGAGAGAGGCACTTCACTCTGGACCCTAACGACCCTGACTTCGACACATATATGTATTACGGAGAAGAGTACTGGGAAAAGTATTGCAAGGGTCTGTGAATTGGCTGAGCTAAGCTTTCAGCGAGCCTGCGGGGTCAAACCTGCAGGCTCTCTTTTTGTGCTGAGGAGTGTCACTTGCCCTGTCTCCTCCTGATACGTAAAATTGTATATGGTATGGATAAAAAAATTGCTGACAAAGACAATACCTGATCTAAACAAGGGAGGATAAAGAAATGGAAGACAAGAAATGTTACAAGGATGAGCTTAAGAAGCTGGGAATAGAGGATATCGAATCCGTAGCAGGCGGGTATACTATGGAACAGCTGACTGAAGAAGAACGTAAACGCGCCGTAGAACTGGATGCCAAATGGAAAGAAGCTACGAGCGATTACATGAATGGACGGATTACTACCGCTGAATACAGAGCTATAAATGAAGCTCATAATGATTTCATCAGGATGATGACGAAAAAGTATGACGGAAGAGACATTTAATGGTCCTGAAAAACTTTCTTCGTCAAATC
>CACYHM010000015.1 GCA_902774195.1 uncultured Eubacteriales bacterium | reverse complement strand
GAACATATAATAAGTCTTCAGGGAGTGACCAAGGAATTCGATACCAAGGGCGGCAAGGTGGTCGCGCTCAGGGACATAGATCTGAATATCGAGAAGGGCGATTCCTACGGGATCATCGGCCTGTCGGGAGCGGGCAAGTCGACTCTGGTGAGAACGATCAATCTGCTGGAGGAGCCTACCGAGGGCAAGGTATTGTTCGACGGCAAGCTGCTGACCGGACTTTCGCCGAAGGAACTCAACCTCGAAAGGCGCAGGATCTCGATGATATTCCAGCAGTTCAATCTGCTGATGCAGAGGGACGCGACAGGAAACATCTGCTTCCCGCTCGAGATAGCCGGAGTGCCTAAGGCCGAGGCGGTCGAGAAGGCAAAGGAGCTTCTGAAGGTAGTCGACCTCGAAGAGAGGGCGAACTCCTACCCGTCCCAGCTCTCGGGAGGGCAGAAGCAAAGGGTGGCCATAGCGAGGGCGCTGGCGTCGGATCCGGAAGTCATACTCTGCGACGAGGCGACATCGGCTCTCGACCCGAAGACCACAAGATCCATACTGGCCCTGCTCAGAAAGATCAATGAGGAGCGCGGCATAACCCTGGTGGTCATCACCCACGAGATGGAGGTCATCAAGCAGCTCTGCAACAAGGTGGCGGTCATCGAGAACGGCGAGATAGTCGAAAGGGGCGATGTCCAGGAGATCTTCAGAAAGCCTAAGACCAAGGCGGCCAGGAAGCTCTTCTTCCCGGACGGACAGGTCACCGAGAAGATGAATCCACCGCGGGCGAGCCTATAATCGCCAACATGATAATGGAACTCGGAGCGCCGGTGAACTTCCTCTATGCGAACCTCGACGTTCTCGGAGGAGCCCAGAAGGGACAGATGGTAATATGCCTGGCAGAAGACCCCGCAACAGCCGAAAAGCAGAAGGAATACCTCAGGGCCAGGGGTGTCGAATTCATCGAGATAGAAGAAGACGATTACGAAGTCAACGGAGAGGAGGCTGAGGCGTAATGGATACACATGAACTTATCCAGCTGCTCGGAGAGGGCACTGTCCAGACTCTGATCATGACCCTTGTCGGTACGCTGCTGTCGTACATCATAGGGCTCCCGGTAGGCGTCTCGCTCATAGTCACCGGGCCGAACGGCATAAAGCCGGTGGCGTGGTACAACAAGGTGATGGGCTTCGTCGTCAACGTGATCAGATCGATGCCGTTCCTCATACTCATGATCGCTCTGATGCCGTACATCAGAAAAGTGATCGGTACGGGCATCGGCACATGGGCGGTCACTACGGCTCTCGTACTGGCGGCATGGCCGTTCGTGGCGAGGATGGTAGAACAGAGTCTGCTCGAAGTGGATCCGGGAGTCATCGAGGCCGCTCAGGCCATGGGCGCGGGCAACATGCAGATAATCCGCAAGGTGCTCCTGCCCGAGGCGAGACCGTCGCTCATAAACGGAGCGGCCGTGGCGACGATCACCATACTCGGGTACTCGGCGATGGCCGGCATACTCGGAGGCGGCGGCCTGGGAGACATAGCCATCAGATACGGATATTACAGATACCAGGCGGCGATAATGTGGATCACAATAATCGTGCTCGTGATCCTGGTGCAGATACTGCAGGAGATCGGCATAAAACTGGCGGCAAAGCTGGACAACCGCCTGAACTGACTATCAGTCAACACTATATATCTAAAAGGGCATATCTTGAGAAGAAGGGAGAAAAGACAATGAAGAACATCAAAAGATTCAGCATTTTAGCACTCGTGCTCGTACTCGCACTCGGCGCTCTCAGCGCATGCGGCAGCAAGAGCAGCGGCGGCGGAGACGAAAGCGCAGACAAGACGATCAGGGTAGCGGCATCGCCGACACCTCACGCAGAGATCCTCAATTCGGTCAGCGACGCTCTTGCGGCAGAGGGATGGACCCTCGAGGTAGTCGAATTCGAAGACTACGTGCAGCCTAACGTGGCGACCACTGAAGGAGACGTTGACGCGAACTACTTCCAGCACGTTCCTTACCTCGAAGACTACAACAAAGAGAACGGCACTGAACTCGTGGCTGTAGGCAATGTGCACTATGAGGCGATGGGCGTATACAAGGGCACAAAGGACAGCCTTGACGCTCTCGCTGAAGGCGACAAGATCGGCGTTCCAAACGATACCACTAACGAGGCAAGAGCACTGCAGCTGCTCGCTGCAAACGGAGTCATCACCCTCAAGGAGGGCGTAGGACTCGAAGCTACAAAGACGGACATCACTGAGAACCCGAAGAACGTCGAGATAGTAGAGCTCGAAGCGGCTTCGATCCCGGGAGCTCTTCCTGACCTCGCTTTCGGAGTCATCAACGCCAACTACGCTCTCGGAGCATCCCTGACAACAGATGACGCCGTTGCATACGAGGCCGGCGATTCCGAAGCTGCAGAGACATACGTGAACGTCATCGTGGTCAACAAGGGCAACGAGGAGAGCGAGAAGACCAAGGCTCTCGTGGCTGCCGTCCAGACTGAGGCTGTAAAGAAGTTCATCGAAGAGAAGTACAACGGCGCGGTCATCGCGAAATTCTAGACATGACCGGAAGACGCAATTATTAAAAATCGTTGATACAGAGCTCTCCCGCATCAATGACGGGAGAGCTTTGTGCTATGATTGGGAGGCGGAAGCGCTGAAGACAAAGAGGAGAGAGGGAGAGAAATATGTATAAGGTATCGGTGCTGGCGGGAACGCCTGTAGATACACAGATGGGAGTGGATTTCCTTAAGATGAAGAACGAAACGGCGGCAGATGACATGCAGATAAAGCCGCTGTACCGGCCTGTGGCGGAGGACTGCGACGTCCAGCTGAGATTCCAGTATTCGGACGACGACGAAAAGCGCGACGTGATGGATTCCATCTTCGACGCGGACATCGCCGAGGGTGTCAGGCACTTCTTCATTTACTGCAATTCGCTTTCGGGCGCTTTCGATTTCGACAGATATGCCATGCGTAAATCGCTGGAGAGCGGCGAGGACATACATATATATACCCCTCTGCAGGTATACAGAAAACTCGGAAAAGAGTACAGAAGGCTGGGCGTTGCGGCGGCCAACAATCTGTCGGCCCACTCCATAGAAGAGGCGCTGCTTTCGTCCAATGAGGATCTGTATGTGCTCGGCTCGGGCAATATGGCGATAGTAAGGGCGATCGAGGACGGGCTCGGCCCCGGCGAGATAGTAAGCGGCTGCGGCCTCGGGGCGATGACAGAGTACATGGAGGCCTGCGGCGCAGAGGCTGTGCTGCTGGGCTGCACTCATTTCCCTTACCTGAAGGAGGAGCTGGAAAAGGTATGCTCCCTTCCGGTCATCGATCCTGCCGACATGATGTACGAAGCTCTGACCGGACAGATCATGGAAGTGTGAGAGCACTGTACGCAGCCGTTCGCGCTTTATGCCGCCCGGAAAGGGCGGTGTTTTCTTTTTTATTATTTATTTTGGGAGCGGAATCCTTTATTTTGCAACGGATATACTATATAATCCACTATGTATATTTATGTGCCTTATTCATTGTTTATCAGGCACGAAAAGAGAACATCATTCTGAAGAAGGGACTGAATGAAAAATGGACAACAATTTTGTAAAAGTCGGTAAATGGGGCGAATGCCTCTGGGGCATCAACGAGAACGGAGGGCTCTTCATCATCGAAGGGCTCGCAGACAGCGTGAGCCCTGAAGGATCGCCGTGGGCTGAAGCGGCATCAACGATAACATCGGCAAACACCGTCGGCACCGTGACATTCCCGGACGGGGCTTCTCTAGCGGGACTGTTCAAGGGCTGCAAGAACATGGTGACTGCCGATCTCAGCGGCTTCGTCACAGACAATGTCAGGAACATGAGCTCGATGTTCGAAGGCTGCGCCAACCTGAGGGAACTGGATATCTCTTCCTTCGATACGCGCCGCTGCTCCAACATGCACGCAATGTTCAGCAAGTGCGCAAACCTGGAGGAGATACTTCTCGCCCAGGACTTCAGCGCGGAAGGAGACGGAAGCACCCGCTGCGACAGACTGGCGGTAAAGGAATACGGCAAGTACAAAAAAGCCAAGCCGATCTACGTCGAAGGCTTCAGGGTCATTTATCATGACAACCTTGACGAAGAACTCAGCAGAGAGGACAGGACCACTCCGGGAGTCAAATACATCGTCGAAGAGCCGATGTTCAGCTCGCCGAGCGACAGGGCCGTCTTCGTTTCGTGGAATACCGATCCTGATGCGAAGGGCACATACTACCGTCCTGGAAAGTCGATAGAAGCTCTCGATGAGGATCTCAACCTCTATGCAATATGGGCATGGGCCCCTGTGATCAAACAGTCCCCTCAGATCAGATCATTCACATACGGAGAGAGGATACCGTTCGAAGTACCTGAGATCGAATCCGTAAACGATCCGGAGGTCACCGGCTACCTCGAGATAAGCGAAACGGGAGAAGAAGGAACCTGGAAGGTGATCAACCACAACACCATCCTGCCTGTGTCGTACAACGGCTGGCTCTGCAGGCTCCACGCGGCCAACAGCGTGGGCGAGACAGTATCCGATCCGGTCAAGCTCAGCATCAGAAAAGCGAGCATAGATGTGTCCGGGATACGCTGGGTCGAAGACGGCAGCATGGTCTACGACGGCACGCCGAAGTCAGTCCATATCGAGGGCCTGCCTGACAGCATCGAGCCGGTATACGAGGGCAATGTGGCCACAGACGCGGGCACATATACCGCAAGCTACGCCTTTGTCTTCGACAGGGACAATTTCAACGAGCCTGTAATGGTCAAAGAGCACGAGTGGACCATACGCAAGGCTTCTCTCGACATGTCGCAGGTGCGCTGGGACTATTCGGGCGCATTCAGATATGACGGTTCGCCGAAGAGCGTAGAGCTTACGGGCCTGCCTGAGGGAGTGACCGCGATATACGAGAACAACATCGCATCGGATGCGGGAGTATACACCGCGACTGCGATGCTCAACTACGATTTCAAGAATTACGAGAAACCGGCAGACATAGTTCCGTGCGTATGGGAGATCAGAAAGGTCACCATCGAAACGAGTTCGATCCGCTGGTCAGCTTACGACGACTTCGTCTACGACGGCACGCCGAAAGCTGTGTACATCACGAACCTGCCTGATGACGCAGAGGTCGTATACGACGGAGCCGAAGAGACTCTCGCCGGCAAGTACCTGGCAAGGGCCGCATTCATAGGCAACTACAACACCAATGCTCCAGCGGAGTACGAATGGGAGATATCCAAGAGGCAGTACGACCTCAGCAATATCAGATGGACAGAGCAGAGAGATTTCGAGTATGACGGCGATCCTCACGGCATCGTCCTCACCGGAGTCCCTGAAGAGCTTCAGGTCAGATACTCCGGGAACGTCGGAGTGACCGCCGGCACATATACCGCAAGGGCGGTCTTCATCAATCCGGACACGCATAATTACGTAACGCCGGCAGATGTGACCGCTGAGTGGAAGATCAGCAAGAAGTTCGTAGATATGTCACAGGTCCACTGGGATTACGAAGGACCGTTCACCTACGACGGAGAGGCAAAGGCTGTTTCGCTGAAAGGACTGCCTCACGGCATAGGCGTGGACTACGAGAACTTCATGGCGTTCGATGCGGGCGAATACAACGCGCGCGCCATCCTGAGATACGACGAGGACAACCTCGACGTCGAATGGCCTGCGGACTGCCAGTGGAGGATCAATAAAAAGAAGATCGATGTATCCGGAGTGTACTGGGATTACAGCGATGCATTCACATACACCGGGACGCAGCAATCAGTCCATCTGGCGGGAGTCCCTGAAGGTGTCACTGTCGAATACACAGACAACGTCAAGACGGAGACGGGCACTTACATCGCCAGCGCGACGCTGACACCTGTCGACGCGGGCAACTACGAGGTGCCTGAAGTCAACGGCTGCACATGGACGATAAGGAAGGCCGAATATGAAGTCGGGTCCATCACATGGACGGACTGCAGCGGCTTTGTGTACGACGGAAAGGAAAAGAGAGTCAGGATCGTTTCAGGCCTGGACGAGAACGTCAGGGTCGTTTACGAGGACGACACAGCTGTCAACGCGGGCAGGTACTTCACCAAGGCCGTATTCTCGCTCGCCAACGACACCAATCTGAACCCGCCGAAGCCGGAAGGCTATTCGTGGAGCATCGGCAAGGCCAGACACGATATGTCCAATGTCATCTGGGATTACGAGAACGCGTTCACATATGACGGAAGAGAGAAATCTGTCAGACTGCGCGGAGTCCCTGACGGAGTCATAGTGAAATACAGGAACGCTTCGGCGACCGATGCCGGAGACTATACGGCTGTCGCGCAGTTCGAAGTACAGGACGAGAACAACTACGAGACCAGCATACCTGACATGGTGCTCGACTGGACTATCAGAAAAGCCGTGTTCGACATGAGCGGAGCCAAATGGCAGGGCGAAAGAGAATACGCCTACGACGGAGAAGTCAAGGGCGACAGCCTGAGGCTGACAGGGCTTCCTGACGGAGTCGTCCCTGTATATGTCGACAGTACCGCTGTCGATGCCGGCGAGTATACGGCAAAGGCAATACTCGCATACGACGAGAAGAACTACGAGAAGCCTGAAGTCTCGACCTGCCACTGGGTGATCGAGAAATCCCCTCTGGATCTTTCGAACATCAGCTGGGATTACGACAAGGCTTTCGTATATGACGGTTCCGAAAAGAGGGTCCTGGTGAGCGAGGTACCTGTCGGAACGAGAGTAGAATACAGCAACGCATGGGCGACGCAGGCAGGCACATATGTAGCTGCAGCCGAGATCATTCCTGACGATGCCGACAACCTCATCAAGGGAAGGCTCGAGAACCTCACATGGAGGATCGAGCGCGGCGACTACGACATGAGCCACGCACGCTGGGATTACGAGAAGCCTTTCGTCTATGACGGCGAAGAGCACAAGGTCGTGATCAAGGGACTCCCTGAGGGAGTGACCGCCCACTACAGAGGGAACACGGCCACGAACTCCGGAGATTACAGCGCTTCGGTCACGTTCACGGTGGCTGACGAGCACAACTACAACGTGCCTGAGATGGAGGATCTCGCATGGTCGATCTCGAAGGCCGACTACGATCTTTCGTCTGCCGCCTGGACATACGAAGGCGAGCTCACATACTCGGGCAGCATGCAGGAGATAATTCTCAGAGGCCTGCCTGAAGGCGTCAGACCTGTTTACAGCGGCAACACCGCCGTCAACACCGGCTCCTACGAGGCGACTGCAGATCTCATCCCTTACGATCCGGATAACTACAACAAGCCTTCAGTGGCCGGCTGCAGCTGGAGGATCGTCAAGGCGGATTACGAGATGTCTGCGGTAAGATGGGATTACAACACCAGCAAGACGTTCAACGGCAGTCTGCAGAACGTCGTGCTCGAGCATCTGCCGATCGGCGTTTCGGCGATCTACTACGGCAACGAGGCAAAAGAGGTCGGCAAGTACACCGCGAGCGCGGAACTCATGGTATCTGATCCTGCCAACTACAACATCCCTTCGGTCAGCGACTGCGACTGGGAGATCGTGCGTGCGGAGTACGACCTCAGCGGAACATACTGGGATTACAACGAAGGCATGTACACGTATGACGGCAGCAGCAAGACCGTCACGATGAAGAACTTGCCTGACGGCCTCGGAGTATCCTACAAGGGCAATACAGGAACGTCCGCGGGCGACTATCTCGCTACCGCGTCGTTCGAGACATATGACAAGAACTACGAGACACCTGACTCCATATCCATACCGTGGAGAATAGAGCAGCTCAATTACGACATGAGCGGTGTCGAGTGGGATTACAAAGAACAGTTCATATACGACGGCTCGTCCAAGAGAGTCGAGCTGACAGGCCTGCCTGTTGGCATCAAGGTGGAGTACGAGGAGAACACCGCTGTTGACGCGGGCACATATACCGCGGTCGCGAGGTTCAGCAGCGAGAGCGACAACTACCGCACTCCTGACGAGATGTACTGCACCTGGATGATAGGCAAGGCGGACATCGACATACGCAAGGTGTCCTGGAATTACTCCCAGAGCTTCGTGTACGACGGAACGGCCAAGACTATCGAGCTCATGAATCTTCCGGAACAGCTCGAAGTCAGCTACAGCAGCAACAGCGAAACGGTGACGGGAACATATACAGCCCACGCCGAGCTTATGCCGCTCAGACCGGACAACTACAACGTTCCGTTCGTCAGAGACTGCGTCTGGTCGATCGAAAAGGCCGACTACGACATGTCCGAGGCCAGATGGGAAGGCGAATTTGAATTCGTTTACGACGGGACAGAAAAGGGCATATATGTCACCGGACTTCCTGAAGGAGTCATCCCTCTGTACGGAGGGAATACTGCTGTCGATGCCGGTTCATATAACGCATCGGTCGGATTCCTCTGCGATACGGACAACTACAATGTCCCTGTGATGGGAGACTGCAGCTGGACTATCAGAAAAGCCGTATTCGACATGTCCGACGCCGCATGGTACGCAGAAGACAGGATCGTATATGACGGAACGAGCAAGTCCATCAAGCTGAGAGGACTTCCTGAGGGCATCACGCCTGTATACAGCGGCAATACCGCTGTGGATGCCGGCGACTACGAGGCTTCGGTAGAGTTCGAATACGACGAGAACAACTACTATAAGCCGAGCTTCGGCGGCTGCAGATGGCACATCGCCCCTGCGGACATAGATATCGATATATCGAAGATTCACTGGGATTACAGCCGTCCGTTCGTATATGACGGAGAGACCAAGACAGTATCCATAGCCAAGACGACGACCGAGGTCGGACTCTTCGACAAGCTGCGCGGCATCAAGCCGGAGCTCAGGCTCATGGGCGTGCCTGACGGGTTCTATGTGATCTACGACAACAACTCGGCCGACCAGGTCGGAGTCTATTACGCCAGCGCGAAGCTCATCAGCATCGACAATGCCGAGAACTACAACGAACTCGTGCTGCCGAAGTTCAGATGGGAGATCGTCAAGGCCAGCGTGGACATGTCTCAGGTGAGATGGGATTACGAAGAGGCCTTCGTATACGACGGAACAGAGAAGACCGTCGAGCTCATTGGCCTGCCGGATATCGTTGATGTGACATATTCCGACAATACCGGCACCGACGCGGGCGATCACGAGGCGATGGCCATGATCGAAGTGAAGGATCCGCGCAACTACGAGACTCCGAAGCCTGTCAGCGGATGCTGGTGGCAGATCAACAAGGCCAGATACGACATGTCGCAGGCTCACTGGACATACGATGACGACATCGAATACGACGGCAGGGAAAAGACCGTCAGAGTCACCGGACTCCCTGAGGGCGTCAAGGTCGAATCCTACAGAGGCAACAGAGGCATGGAGGCCGGCAGCTATACTGCCGAGGTGTTCCTCAGATACCAGAACAAGGAGAACTTCGAAGAGCCGATCATGCCTGCTCTGAGATGGAGGATCCAGAAGAAGAAGATCGACACATCCGAGGTCGTCTGGGATTACGACGAGGTCGCAGGATTCGTGTTCGACAACAAGCTTAAGGCTGTCAGCCTGATCGGAGTGCCTGAAGATGTGGAAGTGGTATACACGGACAATGTCAAGGCCGGCGCCGGCACCTACGTGGCAAGGGCAAAACTGGTCTACGATACCAGGAACTGCGAGGCTGAATCCATACCTGATCTGAGATGGAGGATCAGGAAGGCTACATACGACACTTCCGGCGCGTACTGGACTTACGAGAAGCCGTTCAGATACGACGGCACTGAGAAGAGCATCGTGCTGAAGGGTCTGCCTGAATCTATCGCGGTAAGGTACAGAGACAACAAGGCTTCGGCCATAGGCACATACACGGCCAAGGCGTATCTGACCTACGACAGCGACAACTATGAGATGCCTGAGGTAGATACGATGATCGACTGGGCCATCATAGGAAGGGAAGTCGAATAATTGAACGTATATCTGGCAGCAATAATAATACTGACTCTCTGTTCGACATTCTTTTCGGCTACGGAGACTGCATTCAGCTCGGTAAACAAGATCAAACTCAAGAACATGGCGGCCGACGACAATAAAAGGGCCGCCCATGCTCTTGCGCTTGCAGAGGACTTCGACAGGCTCATCACGGCTGTCCTGGTCGGCAATACCATATCCAACATAACGATGACGAGCGTTGCCACGGTCTACGGCATCATGACCTGGGGCCAGAAGATAGGTCCTACGGTCGCTACCGTAATGGTCACGCTCCTTGTTCTGGTGCTCGGCGAGATATCGCCGAAGATAATCGCCAGGGAGTACGCCGAAGAGGTCGCACTCTTTCTGACGCCTTTCGTCAGGGTGCTCATAACGATACTGACGCCGCTGACATTCATCTTCAACGGACTGAAGGTCCTGATCAAGAAGGCTGTCGGCAAGAAGGAAGAGCCTGAGTTCTCCGAGGATGAGCTCCTGACCATAGTCGAAGAGGCCGAGGCGGACGGAGCCATAGGCGAAGAGCAGAGCGAGCTCATCACGAACGCGATCGAGTTCAACGATATCGAAGCCATAGACATACTCACGCCGAGGGTGGATATCGTCGCGGTCGAAAGAGGGACGCCGGTCTCCGAGATCAAGCAGGTCTTCAGGGAGTCCGGCCTTTCGAGGCTGCCTGTATACGAGGACGACCTCGACAACATCATCGGCGTCATCAATCAGAAGGATCTTTATAACAACAATGTGAAGACCATCAAGGACACCGAAAAGATCATCAAACCGGTCGCTTACGTGGCCGAGACACTGAAGGCTGCTGTTCTGCTCAAGAAGATGCAGGCCAAGAGGACGCATATAGCCATAGTCGTCGATGAATACGGCGGCACCACCGGCCTTGTGACTCTCGAGGACATCATCGAGGAGATCGTCGGAGACATCTACGATGAGCACGATGCGGTGACATCGAGGGACGTCAGACCTGCCGGCAAGGACACGTACATGGTCGCGGGCGGGGCCAATCTCGAGGATTTCTTCGAGCTCTTCGATGAGGAGATAGAAGCCGACGCCACCACGGTCAACGGATGGGTGATGATAGAGCTCGACAGGCTGCCGAAGACAGGAGACAGTTTTGTTTACGAGTCGAAGCACAAAATATTCCGCGTAAGAGTCACAAAGGCTGATGCGAGACGCGCTCTGATGACGCGCATCAAAGTGGAAGACAAGCCGGACGAAGAACCGCGGCAGTAACAACTGGCCACGGGGTCTGACCCCCTGGCCGCAGGAA
>CACYHM010000014.1 GCA_902774195.1 uncultured Eubacteriales bacterium | reverse complement strand
CACGGAGGACGCTGAGTCTGCGATCGGGCTTTTTGAAGCTCTGGGCTTTGAGCGGCGCCATAAAAAGGATGTCGATGATTATGATACATCGGACGTACGCATGAAGGATGCGAACGGCTTTCATGTCGACATCTCGCAGTCGGACTTCCTTGCAGAAGGCGACAGGATAGCCATACGCATGAATGTGGATGATTTTGACGAGGCTTATCAGATGCTGGCTGACAGGGGATTCAGAAATCTCTATGGCAAACAGCCTCTCAGCACAGAGACATCCAGATCGGCAATGATGGTCTCGCCGTCCGGTTTCACTATCAATCTGGTGCATCATATAAAAAAAGAGGTTTAGGGACTGTGGCTCGGAGGAGTGATCAATGAAATGGATCGATCTGCTGAAAACGATCAAAGTGACTCTGGTATCCTTTATCGCGCTGATACTGTTCATCAGCATGAGCGTCGGAAATCTGCTCGGTACAGGATGGTCAGGGCCTGCAGTTGAGGTGCTTGCAAACAGGTATTATGACGATCACGCGGTAATGGATTTCAAAGCGATATCAGCCGACAGCTTCAGTCAGGATGATGTCGACAGGATACGCAGTCTGGATGATGTCACCGAGGCTGAAGGGATCTATACTGCAGACGGCTTTATGTTTATCAACGGAGAAAAGGAACTTGTATCTGTTATATCTGCAACAGAAAACATCAATAAAGCCGAAATAATCGAGGGAGAGCTTCCGAAAGGACCTGATGAGATCGCTGTAGACGCCGCAATGGCGAAAATGAGGAATTACAGCATCGGAGAATACATCACCGTCGACACTTCTCTTAAGGAGCTTACGGGATATGACGTAAGCAGCCTCAGGAACAGCAGGTTCAGGATAACTGCGATCCTGCATTATCCCGAGTTCATTTCGTCAATGGACGGTACGGCAAAGGGATATTCGCCTGTATACCGCAGGAGCTTCAACTACTATGTGCTCACAGATAAGAGCGCATTCAACAAAGATGTTTATAAGAACGGCTTCAGTTCTGTTCTCATACGCTGCAAAAGTCTTGAAGGCGCTGACCGCTTTGACGACGATTACTCAAAGAAAGTGGATTCAACGAGGGACGGGCTGACCGGTGATATAGACAAGGAAAATGTCAGTCTGACAGACATCACGTCGACATTCGGGCACTACACAGTGGCTCTGGCGGGCGATACAGGAGGCAAGATCGCTTTGATCTTTGCGGGATTCTTCTTCGTCGTCGGACTGCTTGTCTGCTATTCCACGATACTCAGGATAGTAGAAGAGGAAAAGCGTCTCATAGGCACCAAGATGGCAAACGGCTTTTCGAGAGGCGCTGTGACTTCCAAGTATCTGCTCTATGTAGGAGCGGCAGTCATGCTCGGCGTCGCGACCGGTATTCCGGGAGCTTTTATCGTCTCAGATGTGATACAGGGCGTAACGACAAGTACGCTTACGTTTTCAGGCCCGTATACATACTATGATACAGGCCAGATAGCAGCGGTCGTTGCCTTTGAGTTTGTTGTGATGCTGCTTATCGCCTGGTTTGCATCGGCAAAGCAGCTCAGGATGAAGATCACCAGCCTTCTCAACAGTACCAGAGAAAACAGCCGTTTATTCGAGATCATCGGAAAGAGTCCGCTTGTCAGGAATGCTTCGGTAAGCATACAGTCATTTGTTTACAACCTTTCAATGGACAGCTCCAGAGTCATAGCGACCATAGTCGGAATGGCGGGAAGCATGGCCCTCCTGATCGCGCCTGCGTCTTTGTATCTTGTGCTCCAGGCTTCGCCGCAGGTGCAGTTTGATGATTATTTCCACTTCGATCACACCATCATGTACGACGGTGAGGAAAGCGGCAATGAGGTCAGGGCCGTGCTTGACGGGGACGGCTCAGAATATGCCGAGGTCTACTCCGAGGATGCCCTTCTCTCGCGTAAGGGGGCAAAGACGGGGAGCATAAGACTGATAGTGGCAAAAGATAAAGACAGCTTTGAGACCGTAGTAAACATGGTCACGCCCGACAAGAAGGAGGACAGGATAGAGCTCGGAAACGACGGCGTCTACGTGTGGCAGGCTGAAGGCAAGGATTACGGCACCGGAGCCGGAGACATCATGAAGGTGTCTACGTTCAACGGCGATAATTATGATTTTGAGGTCGCGGCCCTTTACAAGTGCTACGATTCAGGCGCATACCGCATCTTCATGACATCGGATGTGTACGAGAAGGTCACCGGCAAGGACTTTGAACCGAATGCCTTCCTTGCATCCGTTACAGAGGAGACCGAAAGCAAAATAAAAGATATCGACGGCGTGATGGGATGCATAGATGACAGACAGGTCTGCAATCTGTCGTATGACAACCTGAAGGTAGTCTACATGGGGATCCTCGGACTGGTGCTGATGCTCTCAGCCGTGATAGCGTTCCTGATCCTTCTCAATCTGAACATACAGTTCGTAAATGAAAAGAAACAGGAACTGATAGTAATGAGGATCAACGGCTTTTCGACCGGAGCTGCAAAGATGTATATCGTCAGGGACAATATATTCCTCTCGATCGTTTCGGCTGTTATAGGCGTGATATGCGGACTGCTTTTCAGCGATCTGCTCAACTCTGCACTGCAGATGGAAGGACAGTGCATGATAAGCGAACCTGTCCCGGCCGCCTGTGCATTCGGAGTGATCGTTACGATGATATATATGGTGATAACCAACATAATAGCTGTCGCACCTATAGGAAAACTTGATCTGACGGATATCAACAAGATGTAAAAGAAGGGTGGATACTATGATCGATTCCAAAATCGCTTATATTAAAACGATGAAGCAGCTCAATGCCGTGATACCGAATGTGAAGAACCTCGAGGAGGGACTTCAGGCGGGCATTGACATAGTTCTCGAAAACATCGGATTTGAATACGCTGTTACATGGCATCTGGATAAAAGCGAAGATAATGAGTGCCTGCGCTCGTCATACTGGGTCGGTGATCTGAACCTGACAGGCGTGGAGTGTCCTCTCGAAGGCAATATCGCAGGCCGGGTCTTCACAAACAGAAGCGCCGAGGTCCACAATGACTG
Source organism: uncultured Eubacteriales bacterium (assembly GCA_902774195.1). Next base: position 7,633 of record CACYHM010000014.1, on the reverse strand, counting down.
CAGGGACGGCAGTGTCAGGGAAGGTCTTGATTTTCTGTCAGATGTGGATATCAGAAATATCGACTGCATACCGGTCGCGGCGGGATATGACGCGATAGGCTGCCTGATGCTCATAAACAAGGCCGACGGCAGCGACATAAGCGAGGACGAGCATAACGTGCTGGATATGTTCGGCATGCTTCTTTCGATGTACTGCGACGACAACGACGAGATCTATAAGTCGATGCACAAGCAGAGCGTGCTGGCGTCCATGAGGGATATCCATAAGGACTACAAAAACGGCGATACGATCACACATGTTCTCAAAGGTGTCGACGTGGATATAATGGAAGGCGAGTTTCTGGTGCTGCTCGGCGAGTCAGGCTGCGGAAAGTCCACGCTGCTGAACATCATCGGGGGCATCGACACCGCTACGTCAGGCACATTCAAATTCAAGGGAGAGGACTACAGCGATCCGGGCCAGAAAGTTCTGACGAAGTACAGAAAGGAAAATATCGGGTTCATATTCCAGTCCTACAATCTGATGCCTAATATGACGGCGTACCAGAATCTTAAATACATCGCGGAGCTCAACAGGGACAGCCTCGATCCGGATGAAGCTCTCAGGCTGGTCAGGCTTGACGGAAAGGGCAGCAATTATCCTTCGCAGATGAGCGGAGGCCAGCAGCAGAGAGTATCGATCGCCAGAGCTCTGGTCAAGAAACCGCAGATGATACTTGCAGACGAGCCTACAGCGGCTCTCGACTATGAAACGAGCATCGAGGTACTGCAGGCGCTCGAAGAAAGGGTAGAGGCAGGCATGACGCTCGTTATGGTAACTCACAACGAAGAGATAGCAAAGATGGCTAACAGGGTGATCCGCATGAAGTCCGGCGTGATATCATCGATAAAGTACAACCATCACCCTGCAAAGGCGACGGATCTTTCGTGGTAGGGATCCTGCTGTACGAACAAGGAGAAAGAGACAGCGTCAAATGGAAAAGAATCAGACAAATCAAAGCAATAAAAGCAAAAGAACAGTAGGGGAAGTCCTTGCCGTACTTCGAAAATATGATATTTCCCAGAACTCTGATGCTCACAGCATAAGGCTGGCGCTCGAAGAGCTGGGTCCGACTTTTGTGAAACTCGGCCAGCTTCTTGCGACACAGTCCGACGTGTTCCCGCTTGAGCTGTGCGGGGAGCTGAGGGGGATAAGGGATGAGGTCGCTCCGATGACAATGGAGGAGATAGACAGCATTCTGCTTGAGACATACGGAAAGCCGAAAGAAGAGGTCTTCTCATACTTTGAAGAAGAGGCACACGGCTCGGCATCTATTTCTCAGGTGCACCGCGCAACACTCAGGAGCGGCGAGGATGTTGCCGTCAAAATACAGCGGACCGGTGCTCTTGAGAGCATGCAGGAGGATATAGCATTTATAAGGAGTGCAGCAAAAAAGATACCTTTTCTCAGGAAGAATCCTTATATGAGCATAAATGAGCTTGTCGATGAGCTGTCGGAGATAGCATACAACGAGCTGGACTTCACTCATGAGGCTGCCAATCTTATAAGATTCCGCGAACTTAATGAAGATGTAAAGTATGTCTCCTGCCCGCTGGTGTATCAGGAGTACACCAAGGCTAACGTACTGGTCATGGAATATATCGACGGCCTGAAACTGAGCGATAAGGAAGCTCTTGAAGAGAGAGGCTATGATCTCGATGAAATAGGGCAGAAGTATATCCGCAGTTACCTGAAGCAGGTCTTTGAGGACGGTTTTTTCTATGCGGAACCTCAGCAGGGCAACATAAAGATCCGCGGAGGTCAGATAGTATGGTACGACCTCGGCATGATGGGCGAGTTCACAGAACGCAACAGGAACAGTTTTTCGGATCTTATAGAGAGCTTTGTTACCGCTGACGCTGCCAAGGGTTATGACGCTTATATGAAGATGTGCACATTCCCGAAAAAGGTCGACAAGGAGGCTTTGTTCAAGGACATTTCCGACCTGGTCGATACCATAAGCTCGGCAGATTTTGAAAAACTGGATATGAATCAGGAGATGAGAGAGCTGATGCGGCTGGCAAAGAAGCACAACGGCCGCTTCGACCGCACTCATACCATGGTGGTCAGAGGCATTGATACCATAAAGTCAACGGCAGAAGAGGTCTTCCCGGAACTGGACTTCTTCACAGAGGTTAAAAACTACGCTGTTGATCTGAAAATGGCAGAATCCAGGAATCAGAAAAAGGACAGGGAGATCGAGCTTCTCAGGAAGCGCGCAAAGCTCAATAAGATCAAATCGATCCCTGAGAATATGGCTTCCATGGTCGAGCAGTACAGCAAGGGGCTCGCTCCGGTCAAGCTCGAGATGGGAGTTCCCGACAAAACACAGCCGTTCATTACGAATATCGTAAGAATGCTGGTGGACGCATTCATCATAGTCGCACTTCTGGTAAGCTCGAGCATCATCGTACTGAGCGGCATGAAGCCTCTCGTGTGGGGCATGCCTTTGCTCGGCTTCATAGGTTATTCAATTTCGATACTGATGATAGTGATCAACATCATCAAAAGAATACTGAGACGGTAACAGCCGGAGATGCTAAACAAAGGAGGAAAAGATGAAAGAAACAAAAGAAGCCAGGGAATTGATCAGGGATCTGTTCTACATGAATGTGGGAGCTATTGCTTCCGCAGCAGAGTACATCAGCGACAATGCTGAAGCGTTCAGGGAAAAAGGCAGGGAGATAGCGCAAAAGGGCAAGGACCTGAATGAAGAGCTGAAACACACAGCAGATGAATTCCTTGATGATAAAAAAGCGGACAAAGATAAGAAGGAAGAGAAGAAATAAATAGCTGATGGGGACAGATAAGACTGTTCGTAAAAGAAGAATAAGAGATTTCATTGCTGTACTGAGGAAGTACAAAATATCTCCTGATTCAGATCCCCACAGTATAAGGCTGGCCCTTGAGGAGCTCGGTCCTACATATATAAAGCTGGGGCAGCTCATGGCGAACAGGCCTGATGTATTGCCTCCGGAGCTGTGTGAAGAGCTGAGTGATCTGCGTGACGAAGTGGAGCCGATGACCGCTGAAGAAGTAGACCGGGCCATATTTGACGCGTACGGAAAGAAAAAGGAGGAACTTTTTTCTTACTTCGACGAGGAGCATTGCGGCTCTGCATCCATAGCCCAGGTGCACTATGCAAGGCTTAAGTCCGGCAAAGAAGCAGCTGTCAAGATCCAGCGTATCGGTGCTGCTGAGGAGATGGAGGCGGATATAGCTTTCCTGAGGCGTCTGGTGAAAAGGGTGCCTTTTGTAAGGAACAACCCTTTTATTGACGTGAATGAAATTCTGGACGAATTCTGGAATGTCACACAGCAGGAGCTGGACTTTGTTAATGAAGCAGAGAATCTCGAAAGGTTCCATGAACTGAACAGGGACGTTGCATACGTGACCTGTCCTGAGGTATATCCGGAATTCACAACACGGACAGTCATAGTCATGGAGTTCATCAGGGGCATCAGGATAACAGACAGGGAAGCTCTTGAGGCACACGGATATGACATGAACGAGATCGGGAGAAAATACGTCCGCAGCTTTCACAAGCAGATCTTTGTGGACGGCTTTTTTCAGGCGGATCCGCATATCGGGAACTTACTGATCAGCGACGGCCGTATCGTCTGGTATGACATGGGGATGATGGGAGAGTTCTCACGCAGGGATATAGACGCGTTTATCGGTCTGATTGAAAGCATTATTACCAAAGACGTAACGAGGACCTTTGAACTTGCCTGCCGGATGTCTGTTATGCGTGAAGGCGGCGACAAAGAAGCATACTTCCAGGATATGAGTGCTTTTATATCCTCTCTTTATGGCATAAACTCCGGCAGCTTTGATCCGAGTGTGGTATTTCGACAGTTCTTCCAGATCGCAAGGAAAAATAAATTATCCTTTAATGCATCACATACCATAATGTCAAGAGGAGTCATGACCGTTGACGGAACTCTTAAGAGGTATTTTCCTGATGTCGATTTATTCGATGAAGTCAAAAACTTTGTCACGGACTACTTACGCCAGACTTACAGTGATAAAAATGCAGATAAAAGGGTTGAGTTCCTTAGAAAAAAGGCCAAAGCAAAAAAGATAGCTCAGATACCGGAAAATCTGGCAAGCATGGTCGAAGTGTACAGCAAGGGTCTGGCCCCGATAAAAATCGAAATGGGGGTAGGCGAAAAGACACAGGCCTATATTACCGAAATAGTCTACATGCTCACTGATGCGCTTATCACCGCGGCACTGCTCATCAGCTCAAGCATTATCGTTCTGAGCCGCCTGGAACCTTTGATACTGGGGATCCCTGCACTGGGCTTCGCAGGCTACAGTATCGCCGTTCTGATGATGCTCATCATCTATATCGGCAGACTGAAGAAAAAATATGATTCGCCCGAATTCTGATGAAAAAGAAAGGAGAAACAGGAATTGTTATTGTATAGCGGAAGAATCAATGAGGTACATTTGAAAGAGTACACATTCACGGAGCTTCTGAGTGTGTACGGCGACATTTACGGAAATGACCGTATCGTTTATACAGCGGACGATATCGACGTGAGCTGCCGCGATCTGCGTGATCGTGTGGACGCAATGGCTGCACGCTTTATAAAAGACTGCGGACTGGAACCAGGCGACAGGGTGAGCCTCATAATGAGCAATACCGTCGACTGGCTGCCGTGCTTTTTTGCAGTGATACGTGCCGGAGGAACAGTGGTAGTGGAAAATCCTCTGCTGAGCGGTGAAGAGATAGCAAGACACTACGAAGACATTGACATAAAGTTCATACTGGTCGGCGGACTCAGTGAACAGCTTGAAGGTGATCTGAGGGATACCTTCGGAGAAAAGGTGATAAAAGCAGCTGATCTTTCTGCTGCCGCGCCGTCTGATGCAGAAAAAACGATGCTTGATGAGCTGGAAGGCAAACTGCCGAAAAGAAGAGGCTCCATAATCTTTTTCACTTCAGGATCGACTTCGAAACCGAAGCAGGTCATACTCTCGCAGGAAGCGATAGTACTCAACGCCTATTACATGGCCAGAAGATCGGAGCATGAGACTGACGCTGAACTTATATGCGTGTCTTTGTCGCATATAATGGGACTGGTTCCGGCGCTGTACCTTGTTGTCGCCGGCATGTATTTCGTGCTGACCGATAATAAAATAGATAAGATAATCGAAACCTGCAGAAATAAACCTCTGAAGATACTGCAGAACGCTCCGATAGTGATCAAGATGCTGACGAAGCATCCGGAATTTGAAAGCGTGGTGAAGCCGCGCGCCGAGATCATCATACTGGGGGCTGCTCCGTCCACTCCGGAAGAGGGACATGAACTTGAACGTGTATACGGAGCCCGCATCATGAATGGCTACGGGATGACAGAGGCAGGCGGTATCATTTGCATGCCGAGGCTGGACGCATCCGAGGACAAACGCTTCAACACCGTAGGACAGCCGCTTGAATGCATAGACCTCAGAATACTGAAGATGACTGATGACGGTGAGGCCGGATCATTCTGTGCTGCAGGCGAGCTCGGAGAGGTGCTGGTCGGCGGAGACTGTCTCATGAACGGCTACGGCTCCTCAGATGATGATATAGAAGAAATAATCGACGAGAAGGGCTACCTTCATACAGGAGATATCGGTTATCTGGATGAAGACGGCTTCCTCGTTATCTGCGGCAGAAAGAAGAACATAATAATCAAGGGCGGAGAGAATATCATACCGGGTGAGATAGAAAAATGCATAAACGGACTTGAGGGCGTTGAAAGCGTTGTCGTTCTCGGCGTTCCGGATGAAAAATACGGAGAAGAAATAGCGGCGTTTGTGGTCCCGAAGCAGGGCTTCACAATAAGCTCCGAAGAAGTGCAGAACGCTGTCGGCAGCGTGCATACACGATTCAAACAGCCGCGATATGTGTTCCGGTATGACTCAATACCGCTGAACATGAACGGAAAGCCGGATCTCATCAGTCTCAGAGAAGACGCCGTGGAAAAGATCGGAAAAGGGGAATAATGATGAAGGACTTCAGGAGAGAGCTTTCTCTTCTGAAGTCCTTTTTTCGGCTTTCTTCCGCTTAAGATCCCATAGGATGCTATACGCGCCGGAGCTTTGTAATATCAAAATAAGTAGGCTCTGAATATCTTTTCACATAGTATTCAGGTTCAAGGCCTTCACTCCTCAGCAGATCCATAAATCTGCTGAGGATCTTTTTATCGTGCAGATAATACATAAACTTTATACTCATGGTATCTCCGGTGCTGATAATGCTCATGTTGGTCTGAGCGAGTCCTGTGGCGAAGGCTTCCATAGAAACGACCTTTTCATCAGGAAGTGGGGCTTTCCCGACATTAGTGGCAGCGTAGGTCATGAGCTTCTCGCCTTTACTGATAACTGATGACAGCAGGCTGGCCCTCAGCTCAAGCGGCAGAGGTTTAAGATCCATCAGTTTTGCCAGGTAAAGAGTCATGCTGATGAGCCCGTTTTGTACATCAATGTCTTTCTGGGCATCAAGATCGTCACGCAACCTGCGGCTGACCTCTTTTACATCCAGGCTGTCATATTCAGGAAGATATTTCATAACAGCGGTCCCTGTATATCCTGTCAGCGGGAACCTGCCTGTTAATTTTCTGAGGTCCATGGTTACAGATGAAACTATAGGAACGTCTCCGACAGCACAGCTGTCCCGTATGGCCCTGTCGAACACAGCAATGAAAAAAGTGGCCGGAGTTGAGCCTGCTTTCCTGATTACCTTCAGGGTCTGCTCAACAGGAATATCAATAGTTATCACATCATAAACGGAGTAATCACTTCCATCCGGGAGCGGGAAACCGCTTTGTGTATCTATATTGCCCCTGGAGACCTTTTTTCCTGTGAATTCATCATAGGGGTCGCGGGTCTCCCACACATTCAGTTTCCTGTATTCCGAAGCTGCATCAAAGCTTGTGTGTTCAGGATATTTCATGCTGCAGTAAACTTTCAGTATGAACGAGGTGCACACTGCCAAAGCTGTAGGATCGGACAGCCCGTGGCAGTAGAAGAATTCGATCTCTTTGTCCTGGTAGAGCACATAATACATATAGCCGTTCGTATCTTCAGTGCCCAGAGTATAGGATCTGTTTTCTCTGTGAAAAACAGGAGGCTCATTCTGGATCTCTTCATGCATGAGCGATCCTTTATGAACGACAAGGCTCATCCTGAGCACCCAGAAGTATTCCCGTACGACGCGTACAGCCTCTTTCAATAATTCAGGATCGACATCGTCTTCCATTGTGAAATGATTTCTGAACATGAAACAGCGATTCTTTGGCCCTACAGAATAGGCCAATAACTGCATTCCTTTGACAGGAAACAATTTGCTCATCGATCTACTCCTTCCCTACAGTACGCAGATATGATGTCTGCGGGTGATATCATGATCAGTATACCAAATATCGCAGCACATTGATGCAGTGTTTTATACGGGTGTTTGTAGTAGAATAATCGGGAAATAGTCCTGAACAAGCCAAAGCGGAGGTAATGGACCGGAGATGATTTTTCATAAAGCAGTAAATGAACAGAGAAGATATGAGAAGGGAATAAGCAAACACAGATAATGTCATCTTCAAC
>CACYHM010000013.1 GCA_902774195.1 uncultured Eubacteriales bacterium | reverse complement strand
TGCCCAGTAGTACTTCAGAGGCAGTCCTTTGTTTACAGTTATATCGAAGACCGGTCTCAGTCCGAGTATGTTGGCGGCAACAAAGTCGCTTGCCGCCGCGGCTGCCATGGTCGTGATCAGGACCTCGGCCGAGAAGTTCCTGTGCAGTTCTTCAAGGCTGAATATAGCTCCGGCAAGAGGCGCTCCGAAAGCTGCCGAAAGACCCGCTCCCGCACCGCAGGTCAGGAGAAGCCTTTCTTCCGTTAGCGGCGCGTGCCTCGCCTTCGCAAAGCCCTTGCCCACCATGGCTCCTATCTGGATGCTCGGCCCCTCGCGCCCGAGCGCGAGTCCGCCTCCTATGGCGGCGGCGCACCCCGCCATCTTTGAACCGATGACGCGGAGCCACTCCATGTCCTTCTGTCCGCGCAGCTCCGCCTCGACCTGCGGGATGCCCGAGCCGGCTATGTCCGGCTCGTTCACGAGAAGAGCCGTGATCACGGCCGCAGCAGCGATCAGCACAAGAGCCAGGATGAGAGCTCCTCCGGCTCCCGATGTGCCGAGCGCGGCCAGGCGCTCTCTCAGACCGTCGGCTGCCGTAAGCAGCAGGCGGAACATCGAAATCAGGGCGCCGGTGATAAGACCTATCACCGCGCCCTCCGCTAACATTATGTATTTGTATTTACCTTTCCGGCTGAACATCCTACTTTCCGTCCGGGAAACTCGTGAATGAGTCATGCTCCATCTCCGGCATGCCGTACTTCTCTTTAGCATCGGCGATCGCCTTCATCATGAAAGACATGTTGCGCGCGAGGTTCCTCATGGTCTGCAGTCCCTCCGCGTCCTTTCTCACATCATCGGCCGTAAAGCCGTGCACCTGGTTCCAGTATGTGCTCGTCGCGATCGGCATCCCGCTGATCGAGAAGTACTTGTTGAGCACATCGAACGACGCAGTGGTGCCCCCGCGTCTCGCGCTGACCACCGCGGCTCCTACCTTCATGTGCATGTCGTAGTGAGCGCTGTAGAACAGTCTGTCGAGGAACGAGATCAGGGTTCCGTTCGGCGAGCTGTAGTATACCGGGCTTCCGACCACCAGGCCGTCCGCCTTCTCCAGCTTCGCGCCCACCTCGTTGACGATATCGTCGACGACGCACTCCCCGTTCTTCATGCACCATCCGCAGGCGACGCATCCTCTGACATCCCTTCCGCCCACCTGGATGAGTTCTGTCTCTACGCCCTCTTCATGGAAGGTCTTTATCATCTCTTCCAGAGCAGCCGCCGTGCACTGGTCCTTGCGGGGACTCCCGTTTATCAGTATTACTTTTGCCATTTGCCCCTTCTCCTTGTTTACACCTTTGAATACACCATCATTTGCGCTCTGCCATCACGACCCTGTCGAGGTGTGCGAGGTCTCTGACGACCCTCGTTCCCTCCCAGGTCTTCGCCCTGTTCAGCAGCCTCTTTACCTCGACCGCCTGATCCGAGCCTATCTCGAGAGCGAGCGTTCCTCCCGATCTGAGATGCATGCTCGCTTCATTCGCGATCACGCGGTAGAATTCGAGTCCGTCCCTGCCTCCGTCGAGCGCAATCCTCGGCTCGTGGTCCTTCACCTCGACCGAAAGCGTATCGATCACATCGCTTTCGATATACGGCGGGTTGCATACGATGATGTCGTAGACCTTGTCCTCAGGGATAGCGTCGAACATATTGCCGAGAGCGAATATGCACCTGCGGCTTACCTCGTTGAGCGACGCATTTCCCATCGCTGTCTTCAGGGCCTCTTCGGACACATCGGTCATCGTGACTATCGCATCCGGGATCTTCGCCGCTATGGATATGCCTATGGCTCCGCTTCCCGTGCACAGGTCGAGTATCTCAGGTCTGCGCAGGCCCTTCCGGGCGATCAGATCGAGCACCTGCTCGACGAGTATCTCGGTATCGAGCCTCGGTATGAGTACCGACGGGTTGACCCTGAACGGCAGTCCCATGAACTCCTGCATGCCGACGATGTACTGCAGCGGCACGCCTTCTATCCTCGCGTATATACGCTTCTCATACTCCTGGAAGTCTTCATTTTTCATAAGCTCTTTGGCTCTGGTTATCTGCTCGGTGGCCGAAAGCCCCGTCGCATAGGTAAGGATGATCCTCGCCTCGTTCTTGCCGTTCGGCAGCATGCCCAGCGCCGCCTGTCCCCAGGCCAGAGCGTTCTCGTACGTCTTGACGTCCCTAGTGTATCTGCGGGCAAGCGTCCTCGCCTTGGCGGCCTGCGCCTCGATGTCGGCAATGGCCCTGACGATGGAACGCCCGTCGTTCTCTTCAGGCTTTACTATCGTGTATTCGTTGTTGTCGAGTTCCTCGAGGAACCTTATCGCTTCGTTTATCTCCTCTTCGGTAGCGCCTTCTCCGAGGTCGGTATACACTGTCCTGGCCTCGACCTCGCGCTCCCTGTTTTCGATTTCTTCCGCTTCTTCGGCAGCCTTCACATTGGCCTCGGAATTCGCCTCGACCTCGGCTGCCCATTCATCCATCTCGCGGCTGACCTCTTTCTCTTCGGCGGCGGATCTTACGATGTTGCCGTCCTTGTCCACGAACGAGGATATCTCAGGGACTCCCGGGTCCACCGTCACGGCCTTGAGCGACAGTATCGCGACCTCGAGCTGTTCTCTGGTCGGCTCGGCGGTCGTGAGTTTCTGAAGCATCAGTCCCGGCCAGCTCAGTATGCGGACGAGTCTGCCGTTCGACCTGCCCGCCAGCCTGAGGAGCTCGTAGCTGATGCCGGCGATCACCGGTATGAGAAGTATCCTCGACGCTATCCTCCATACGAGGTTCGGCCACCCGAGAAAGCTGAACAGCAGCAGGCTCACGAGGAGCACGAATACGAGAAAACTCGTTCCGCATCTCGGGTGCAGCGTCGGGAACTTTTCGGCGTTTTCAGGATCGAGCACCAGTCCGTTCTCGAAGCAGTGGATGGTCTTGTGCTCGGCTCCGTGATAGCGGAACAGAGTCTTTATGTCTTCCATCCCGCGTATCGCAGCGACATATGCTATGAACAGCGCGATCCTGAGGAGACCCTCGATAAGGTTGAGCGCTACAGGATTGCTTATCCACTTTTTCAGGAAGTTCACCACCCATGTAGGGAATATGATAAAGGCTGCGATCGAGATGACCACCGCGAACAGGAGAGCAAGAGTCATCAGGATGTTCCACGCGGCCTTAGGTCCGAACTTCTTATTGACCCAGGCTTCGACCTTTCCCGGTTCTTCGGCGTATTCAGGAGCGTACTCCTCGAGTATGTCGGCCGATTCCATCAGGGTTCCCATGCCGTTCACCAAAGAGCGCGCGAAAGCAACGATCCCCCTCACGAACGGGATCTTCATCACCTTTGTGTCGAGCGGCTTTTTCTTCGTCCTGAGATAGAGCTCGCCCGAAGGCATGCGCATGGCGATCGCAACGCGGTCAGGCCCCTGCATCATCACGCCTTCCATGATCGCCTGACCGCCGATGCTCGTCGGACAGGCCTCCTTTATAAAGATTTTGTCGTAGTCCAGTTTTGCCATTTACCCTTATTTATCAGTGCAGTTTTTTCAGCATGAAGTCGATGAAATCCTTGTTGCTCTTCGTGCTCGAGAGATTGTCGATGATCTCCTCCGTAACGTCCATCACGCTTCCGGAGCTCATCGCCCTTCTGAGCATGTACATCACCTGATACTCCTCCTGGCTGAGCAGCAGGTCCTCTCTTCTCGTACCCGACTTGTAAAGGTCGATCGCCGGGAAGATCCTTCTCTCGCTGAGCTGCCTGTCGAGGTGGAGCTCCATGTTGCCCGTGCCCTTGAACTCCTCGTATATGACATCGTCCATGCGCGAGCCCGTTTCGACGAGAGCTGTCGCAAGAATGGTGACGCTTCCTCCCTCTTCGAGATTACGTGCAGTTCCGAAGAATTTCTTCGGCGGATGGAGCGCGCCCGGATCGAGTCCGCCCGAAAGAGTCCTTCCCGATGCCGGGACTTCCATGTTGTACGCCCTTGCGAGCCTGGTGATCGAGTCGAGCAGTATCATGACGTCTTTTCCGGTCTCGGCAAGGCGCTTCGCTCTTTCGATGACCATCTGCGCGACCTTGACGTGGTGCCTGGTCTCCTCGTCGAAGGTCGAGTATATGACCTCGGAGTGTTTCAGGCTCCTCTTCATGTCAGTGACCTCTTCAGGTCTTTCGTCCACGAGCAGCACGATGAGCTCGATGTCCGGATACTTGTCTTCGACCGAAGCCGCTATCTTTTTCAGCAGCACTGTCTTGCCTGCCTTCGGCTGGGCGACGATGAGACCTCTCTGACCTCTGCCTATAGGAGCGACCAGGTCCATGACCCTTGTCGAAAGGTCGATGCTCGAATTCTCGAGAACGATCTTTTCATCAGGGAAGACCGGAGTGAGGTTATCGAAGTGAGGACGCCTCTTTGCACTCATCGGATCGAGGCCGTTGACCTCCTTGACGTAGAGCAACGCGCCGAACTTCTCGGTGCCGCGCGGCCTTCTTGCTATGCCGAGTATCTTGTCTCCTGTCCTGAGCCCGAACCTTCTGATCTGGGTCGGCGAGACGTAGATGTCCTTGTTCGATGTGAGGAAGTTGTCGAAGCGCAGAAAGCCGAAGCCGTCATCTGCTATCTCGAGTATGCCCTCGACATCCGACTTGCCTTCGTCTTCGTTTCTGGCCTCGCTTCTGCCTTCGCCTTCAGCAGGCGCTTCAGCTTCCGCGGGAGCTTCGGCCGCTTCTGCAGCCGGCTCTTCTGCTGCTTCAGTTACTTCTTCGATGATTTCATCTTTCTTTTTCTCTGCCATATGATTGCCCTTTTACAGTTCTTCGTTTGCGCCGACTGTCGTCAGGATCTCCTCTTCGGATTTATCGACCTGGCTGACCTCCAGCTTGCCTATGTCTTCCTTGTCGATCTTCTCGCTGAGCGCCAGCAGGGTAGGCGACAGGTATACCGTCGACAGCTGCTTGCCGTCCAGGCTTATGATCGATCTTTCTGTGAAGTTGCTGCCCCTTATATAGTAGCGGTCGCCGATCTTGACCACGTCTTTGATCGCGATCTTCTTGTGGCCCATCTGCATGTCGACTCTCTCGTATGGGACCTTGCCGCCATAGCTGTACTGCTTTCCGTAAAGCATATCGTAGGCGAGCGCCTCCTGGTCATCCAGGTAATCCTTGCTGTCCGGAGAGTTGCTCTGCTGGTAGTCGAAGAGTATTCCCTCGTGCGAAAGGCCGGCATCCTCGAGCAGTATCGCTCCGCTCTGGTACGAATGGATATCGAGATCTTCCTTAGGAAGGCCGATATTGTCCCAGATGACGTAGCGTGTCGAGTACAGATCCGACTGTTTGTAGTTCTCTTCCTTTACATCGAGGGCCGGGATGTGGTCGCCGTAGATGATCATAACGGTCGGTTCGCCGCTCGCCTCGATCGCCTCGATCAGGTCCCCTATGAAGGTATCCATCTCGTGGCATTCGTTGAGGTAGTATTCGTACTTCCACTTGGTCTCTTCGTCAGGCGCGGTCACCTCGGTGTACGGGTTCTTGAATACGCGCTCTGTCGGATAGGCTCCGTGGCCTTCGACCGATATGACGTGCATGAAGTCCCTGCCCTCGGAATTCAGCATGATGTCCATGATCTCGTTGGTCAGGACAGTGTCCTTGCACCAGTTGGTCGGCGTGAACGAAACGTTGTTCATGTACTCGACCGAGGTGAAGGTATCGAATCCGAGGTTTGCGTATACTTCGTTTCTGTTGTAGAAGAGCGCGCGGTGATCGTGCAGGGCGCTGCACTCGTAGCCGTGGCTCCTCGCGACATACGCCATGCTCTCGAGGGTGTGCTCTCTGAGCTTGCCCTTGTACGGGTATTCGCCCGGTCCGAAGAACTTAGCGCTTATTCCCGTCAGCACCTCGAACTCGGTGTTGGCCGTACCCGCTCCGCAGGCAGGCACCTCGAAGCTTCCCGATGAATATTTCTTGTAGAGCTCGTTGAACACAGGCGTCGGGTCTTTCGAGACCTCTATGTTCGCGTAGTCCTGCGCCACCGTGAACGATTCCATCTGCAGGACTATGATGTTCGGATGATCGAGACTGTCGTCCTTCTGCTCGAGCGTGGTATCCAGGCCCTTCTCTGTCTTTTTCTCGAGTATGCCTTCTATGAGCTCAGGCGAATAGCCCTTCGGCTTGCTGATGCCTCCCGATACCGATGTGGTCAGGAAGCAGTAGGCCAGGCCGTAGTCTCTGTAAGCATAGTTGAGGTTACCGAAGAATGTGGCCACGCGGCCGGACTTTATCATGCCCATGGTCGCGCCTACGGTGACGAGCACCGAAGCGAGTATGATCGCTATGCTCCTCTTGTAGTTGATATTCTTCCACTTCTCGCTGCGGATGAAGATGAGGAGTATCGCTGCGATCAGCAATCCCACCACGACGATGGCGAGTGTGATCTGCGTCATCGAGTAGTATGTCGTTGCGATCGTAAGGCCGTCCGCCACGTTCTGCAGGTCGTAGAGCGTGAACGGGGTCATCCTCGAAAGAAGTATGCCGCCGTTGATCGTGCCGAGCGCGACCCAGACCAGTCCGATGATGAACCATACGAACCTGCGCCTCTTGAAGAGCAGCGCGAAGGTCATGCTCGTAAAGATGAAGAGCGTGTTGAACAGGAACATGAGAGGATGTGTCACCGCCCATATCAGTCCTGCGACCGGACTCGTCGTCAGCCTCGCGAACGTCTCCATGTAGAGGTTGATCAGCACCGCGCTGAGCGCCATGAGCAGCAGATACTTGCCTTCATGCTTGCTCGCATCGTAATACCTGGCCTCTCTCTTCGGAAAGATCTTGTAGTAGATCTTCTGGATGAAGAGCCCGATCTTTTTGAGGATCACCAGGATCCTGCCGAGGATCACTCTTGCTTTCTCTTTGAATGTTGCTGTTTCTTTTTCCTGCAATTTATGCCTCCTGCAGACTGTCTGCCAGTCTTGCGAATTCTTCGAGCGTAAGGCTCTCTGCCCTTCGGCCCGGATCGATGCCTGCCGCGTCAAGCGCGCGTGTCAGCATCGTTTTATCGTATCCGTTGAGTGATGTGAGCGCATTCAGAAGTGTCTTCCGTCTCATCGAGAAGCCCGCTCTGATCACGCTGTCGAGCATCGCCTCGTCCCTGACCTTTACCGCCGGCTCGTCCCTCAGATCGAGCCTCAGTACCGCGGAATCCACTCCCGGTACCGGATAGAAGCACTCCCTCGGCACATCGATAATCTCCGTGACTTCAGCGCGGTAATGCACATGACAGGTTATCGCGCCCGCGGCTCGAGTTCCCGGCTCCGCCGCTATGCGGTCGGCGACCTCCTTCTGCATCATCACGGTGATGCTCTTCGCCCCGGTGTCTTCATCAAGAAGCTTCATTATTATAGGGGTGGTTATGTAGTAAGGGAGGTTTCCTATTATGCGAAGCTCCGAAAGGCCGTGGTCTTTCATGGCGGCTTCGCTGATCCCCTTTATGTCTGTTTCGAGAATGTCCCCGTGTATGATCTCTACATTGTCCATGCCGAAGGTCTTTATGCGGAGGCCCTCGATCATATCGTCGTCGAGTTCGACGGCGATGACCCTGCCGGCCCTTTCTGCCAGAGGCAGGGTGAGCGCCCCGGTCCCGGGGCCGATCTCGATGACGAGAGTATCGCCGGAGACGCTGCTCTCATCTATGATGGCTGCGATGACATCTTCATCTATGAGGAAGTTCTGCCCCAGCCTTTTGTCGGGCCTTACGCCCCGCAGGCTGTCAGGCCGCCTGACGTGATCGCGGTTCTTATCTCTTATGCGTGCCGCTTTTTTCGACTTCTTCCCTGAGCTCATCTATGCCTATACCGAATCCTTTTAGCTTTTTTATCATTGCGGATGCGTTGCCGTATCCGATGCCGAGGCTTTTGCATACCGCCGCGCGTTTTTCAGCAGCGCCCCCGCATCCCGCGAGTCCGAGTTCCCGGAGGTCGCTCATAGAGGCGAAACGGACCTCGCCGCGCGCTTCTGTTTCGGCCATGGGGTCTGACCCCCTGGCCAGCGCTTTTGCGAGCGCTTCTCTTATCACCTCGGGCTGCGCATTCTCGACTCCGATATCGCCAGCTGCAGCCGCATCTTCTCTTGCTATATATGCCTGCACCGCTTCCGGGAATCTCTCCGTTAGCATGCGCCTTATCTGCTCACCGGCATGGTCGGGATCGGTGAGTATCACAAGGCCTTTTTCTTCATAAGCCTTTGCGATGACCTTCCATGTTTCTCCCGTGATGCCGAATCCGTGCGTCGGGATGATCAGCGCATCCGCCGCGCGGCTTACCGCAGCGACATCATCTCTGCCCTCCACGACTATCGCGCGGTCCAGTGTCAGCTTTTCTTTCTGCAGCCCGTCTTTCATCACTCGTCCCATACGAAGAGCAGTTCGCCCGGGTTCAGCAGACGCAGCTGCTTTCTCGCCTGATCTCTGATATATTCCTGCTCGCTCGTGCTCTCAAGTTCGGCCTTCAGCTCGTCCCTTTCTTTCTTGAGGGCGACCTGCTGCCTCTTGAGCGCGACATTCTCTGCCTTGAGCCTGACTATGTCCTTGCCGCACATGGTCGCAAGCAAAGCGAACACCACGACCATGAGAAGTATGGTAAGCCTTTTCTTCCTGATCTGTTTTGTCCTGACGCTGCTGCGCCGCTCCTCGATCCTGCCGCTGAGTTCCTCGTGACTGATCCTTTCAGGTTGCTCTGTCTCCGGCTGATCCTTGAAATATTCAGGGACCGGAACATCCGGCGCGGCCGGTGCTTCTTTTTCAGCGGCCCCGCTGTGTTCTGCAGGCTCCTCATGAACTTCACGTTCTTCCGGCTCCTCATGCGTCTCAGAAGGCTCCGGCGTTTCTCCGTATTTGATTACCTTTCTCTCTTTGTTTTCAGGCAATTTCTTCTCCGTGTTTAATAAGCTGTTTATCAGAAATCGACGAACTCTCTAGGGTTGTGCTGTACGCCGTCCAGTATTATCTCGAAGTGCAGGTGCGGTCCGGTCGAGTTGCCGGTGCTTCCCACAAGTGCGATCGGCTGGCCCTGGTATACCTTGTCTCCCTCGCTGACCAGGATGGCGCTGCAGTGTCCGTAGCGCGTCACGCGGCCGTTCTCGTGATCGATCTCGACGCAGTTTCCGTAGCCTCCGAAATAGCTGGCCCTTATAACAGTTCCTCCGTCGGATGCGTATATGGTCGTTCCTGTCGGATCGGCCAGGTCGATACCTGCATGCAGGCGTCCCCATCTCTGACCGAACTCGGAAGTGACGGTGTAGTACTCGAGCGGCATCGCATAGGTTCCGGTCGGAGCTGTCTTCGGTCTCTCCTTGGTTCCGATCAGTATGATCTTGTCCTGCTTGTCCCTTATCACGGACGTGCTGACCTCTTTCCTGTCGACGACCTCTCCGGCCACCTTTGTCAGCCTTCCCTCGAAGATCTGGACTCCGTTCTTTCCTTCCTGCTCGATGCGGGTGTCTCCCTGATAGTATTCGTCGGACTTCTTCTTGATGGTCTCGTACTCGATCACTTCCTTCATCTTTCCTTCTTCGACCATCCTGACCGACACCGGTTCGACAGTGCTCTTTATACAGACCATGTCTCCCTGCATGATCTCTCCGCCTGATGCGCTTTCGTCTGCAGAAGTCACTTTCGTTTCTACGCTGACTTTTTCTGCTGTCTCTTCGTCGCTTTCTTTGCTGCTTTCATTATCTGCGCTGTCTGCGCTGTCTTCCTCGCTGCTTTCCTCTTCAGAGCTGCTGTCATCGCTGCTGCTGTCTTCGGAGTCCTCCTCTTCGACGGCTTCCTCTTCATCATCCTCTTCATCTTCCGTCTTTTCGCCGTAAGTGTATACGTTGACGGTATCGACGCCGAATTTCTCTGCGATGCTCTCGACGGTCTCGCCTTCTTCGACGATATGCAGAGTCTCCATCTCTCCGCCCTTCGTCATCAGCTTGAGAGCCTTGTTGCTGCTTTGGACGCTGCTGAGGAGGACGTTGATCGGGCTGATCGAAAGCTCGTTCTCGAATTCTGCCGATACGAGTTCCATGCCGCTGTCAGGTCTGCTCAGTGTCGCCAGCGCGTCCGCAAGGAGCTTCTCTGCAGATGACTGGTCTTTGACGATCGCGACTATCCTGTCTCCGTCATATACGGCATACGCCTCGGTCTCGATATCCGTCATGTATATGAGTTTGTTGACCGCGGTGTCCATGTCGTCAGTGCTCTTGCCCCTGCCGTCGACCGGGTTGAAGGTGACGTTCTGGTTCGCGACGAACTCTACCGGAGCTGTGCCTCCGTTGTTCTGCGAAAGCTTCTCGCCCGCTATATCCAGGACCTCGGTAACTTCCTCCTGCTCCTTGACGTAGCCGAGGACCTTGCCGTTGTATGCATATTCATAGACCGTGAACTGGTCGAACAATATCAGTATGGCTGCCGCCAGCACCCCGACGACCAGAAGTCCTATGCCTATCTGCCTGCGGGAGTGAGTGTATGTGGCGGCCATTTTGTGTGCGCCCCTGACGAAGTCGCGTCCGGCCTTGCCGAAGCTTTCGTCGCGGCGGTCCTGCATCCTGTCGTGCGAGTCGAGCACCGACGCGAGCATCGATTCGAATCTTCTGGTTCTGAATAGAGGCGCCTCTGCCGCGCCCGATGCTTTTTTCTTCTCAGCTGCGGCCTTCGCTTTAGCCTTT
This sequence comes from uncultured Eubacteriales bacterium, assembly GCA_902774195.1. Next base: position 480 of record CACYHM010000013.1, on the reverse strand, counting down.
CTCTTCGCCTGCTTCGCAGTTTTCTTCTGCTTTGCCTTCTCCTTTGCCTTCTCTTTTTTCTCTTCCGCCGTCGGCTTTGATTTCTTTTCAGCCGGAGCGCTCTCCTTTTTAAAAGTATCCTTCTTATATCTGTATGTCGCCTGCGTTTCTGTTTTTACAGGTTCTGCCGTGGCTGCTGCAGCCTCGGTTTTCTTCGCTTCCTGTGCAGGCTCTTCCGTTTTGCTCTCTTTTGCAGGCGCCTCAGGCTCAGTGACATCCGCTTCCCCCGGCTTCAAGCCCTTTTCCCTGAGCATCTTCGCGTACTCCATAGCGAGCGCCTTCATTTTTTCCTCTTTTGTCATTTCTCCGGAGATCTTCTCCGGAGCGGCAGAAGGTTTTGTTTCCGGAGCGTTCTCCTCTTTTTCTGCAGCTGAAACCGCCGGAGCAGGCTCCGCCTTCTCTGCTTCTGTTTTGCTTTCTTCGATGAGCTCCTCCGGCTCA
>CACYHM010000012.1 GCA_902774195.1 uncultured Eubacteriales bacterium | reverse complement strand
AAACGATATTGTAAATCATAGTTATAACTATAATTTTCAAAGGAGTTGAAGACTTATGGAAGTATCAAAAAGATGTGCAGCAATGCAGTTCTCGCCAATCAGAAGATTCAACGTTTTTGCTTTTGAGGCTGAAAGAGAGCACGGCAAGAAGGTCTACCGCCTCAACATCGGCCAGCCGGACATCGAGACACCTGACTGCTTCATGGACGCTATCAGAAAGTTCGACAGAAAGGTCATAGCATATGCTGAGTCCCAGGGTATCGACGAACTGCGCGACGCAATGATCTACTACATGAAGAGAGACTTCGGCATGGAGTATGAGAGAGACGACATCCTCATCACAAACGGAGGTTCCGAGGCTCTCATCCTCGCGTTCACGGCTCTTCTGAACCCTGGCGATGAGGCTCTTATCGCCGAGCCGTTCTACACGAACTACAACACATTCTGCAACGAGGTATCCGGAGTTCTCGTACCGCTTACCACTTCCGCAGAGGATGGCTACAACTGGGCCAAGAGAGACCTTATCGAAGCAGCCATCACTCCTAAGACAAAGGCCATCTGCTGCCTCTCGCCTGGAAACCCTACAGGAAGAGTTCTCACGATGGAAGACATGAGACTCATCGGCGACATCGCCAAGGAGCACGACCTCTGGATCATCTCCGACGAGGTATACAGAGAATTCGTATATGACGGAGCTGAAGCTCACTCATTCGGACAGCTTCCTGACATCGCTGACAGAGTCGTCATCATCGACTCCGTTCAAGAGATGGTCGGCATGCGGCGCTCGTATCGGTGCTGCGATCTCCAAGAACAAGGATTTCATGAGCGCACTTCTGAAGCTCGCACAGGGCAGACTCTGTGTTCCTACCCTCGAGCAGGTTGGAGCTGCGGCTCTTTACAGAATGGACAAGAGCTATTATGACGAGGCAAAGGCCGAGTACGAAGCAAGAAGAGACGCCGCTTACGAAGAGATCTCCAAGATCCCTGGAGTGGTCTGCCAGAAGCCTGCAGGCGCGTTCTACATGACATGCAAGCTTCCTGTAGACAACATCGAGGACTTCCTCATGTTCATGCTCAAGGAATTCGACGACAACGGCGAGACGGCGATGTTCGCTCCGGCTCCTGGATTCTATGCGACAAAGGGCCTTGGCGGCAACGAGATGCGTATCGCATACGTTCTGACACCTGACAAGATGAAGAGAGCGTGCGAACTCATAAAGCTCGGCGTAGAGGCTTACAACAACAAGAAGAAATAAGCTTCCGTCGTCACTTAACGATCATTTCTTAATAGTAAAAGGGCGGTAGGGGGAAATCACATTTCCCCCTACACTTATGTAAAAAAGGGTATGGCAGAAGCTAAACTTTCCCCAATGATGCAGCAGTATATGGCGATCAAGGATGAGTACAAAGATACTATCCTGATGTACCGTCTCGGAGATTTCTACGAGATGTTTTTTGATGATGCGCTGCTTGCTTCAAGGGAGCTTGAGCTCACACTGACCGGACGCAACTGCGGGCTCGAAGAAAGAGCGCCGATGTGCGGAGTTCCGCATCATTCGGTCGACCAGTACATCGTCAGGCTCGTGAACAACGGACATAAGGTGGCCATATGCGAACAGATGGAGGATCCCGCCGAGGCAAAAGGCATAGTAAAGCGCGAGATCACACGCATCTATACACCCGGGACTCTCGACATCAGCGATGCCGGCAGGAGCGATGAAAACGTCTATATCGCTTCGGTATCTTTTTCGGATGAAATGACAGGGCTGGCAGTAGCCGACATAACTACAGGCGAGCTCAGCGCTTATGAATTTGAAAACGATAAAAAAGGCGATCCGCTGTCGGGCTCTGACCGCCTTCTGAACGAGATATCGGTCCTGGGCATAAAAGAGCTCGTTATAAACGAAAAAAGCGCTCCAGAACTCGAAAAAACGCTTTCTGAGCATATGCCGGGAGTATATCTCGACCGTGTGGATGATTCGTGGTACAGATACCAGGCATGCAGAGACGTTCTTATGAACCATTTCGGCGTCACGTCTCTCATACCTCTTGATCTGGAGGGAAGAGAAGAGATGACATCTGCTGCAGGTTCTCTGATCATGTACCTCAGAGAGATGCAGATGAGCGATCCCGGCCAGATCAGGAACATAAACATACGCCGGCAGGACGGCAGCATGCACCTTGACCGCTCGACACTCCGCAACCTTGAGCTGCTCGAGACGATCTACGATCATGATGTGAACGGCTCGCTGCTCGGTGTCATAGGAAAGACAAAGACTGCAATGGGAGGCAGGCTCCTGAGATCATGGCTCAGAGAACCTCTTACCGGAGCGGACGAAATAAATGCAAGGCTCGATGCCGTCGAGGCTCTCAAGAATGAGCCGGTAATAACATTATGCAAAATGCATATGCAAAATGCATATTGGAGCCTCAAAAAAACACTTGCGCAGCTTCCTGATATCAAGGCAGAGCTGGCGTCATTCAATACGTCTTTACTCAGGACCATCAACGAAGACATAGCTTCATTCGATGATCTTTACCAGCTGATAGACAGGGCGATAACAGACGATCCGCCGCTTGCTGTCACAGAGGGCGGCATCATCAGAAACGGGTATTCAAAGGAACTCGACGGACTGAAAAACAGTATCGCCGACGCAAAAGAATGGATAGCGGAGCTTGAGCCCCGCGAAAAGGAACGGACAGGCATAAAGACCATCAGAGTCGGCTTCAACAAGGTCTTCGGATATTACATAGACGTAAGCAAGGGGATGGCCGATAAGGTGCCTGACGACTATATCCGCAAACAGACTCTTGTCAACAACGAAAGATATATCACTCCGGAACTCAAGGAAAAAGAAGATCTCGTTCTCACAGCCGAGGCCAAGATCAACAGGCTCGAGTATGAGGAGTTCAGAAAGATAAGGCAGGCAGTCGAGCCCTACATAGGAGCTCTGCAGACTGCATCGTCCGCGATAGCATGCCTCGATGTGCTTGCCGCATTTGCAAAAGTCGCCTCCGATAATTCATATGTGAGGCCTGTCGTCAACAGCGGCGATGTGATAGACATCAGAGGCGGGAGGCACCCGGCGGTAGAAAAGCTCCTCGGAGCAGGCATGTTCGTATCCAACGATACGTACATGGACATGACTGAGCGAAGCATGCTCATAATCACAGGCCCGAACATGTCCGGTAAGTCGACATACATGCGCCAGACGGCTGTCATAGTACTGATGGCGCAGATCGGCTGCTTCGTTCCGGCCGATTCGGCGGTCATAGGCACCGTCGACCGCATATTCACCAGGATAGGCGCGTCGGATAATCTGTCATACGGTCAGTCCACATTCTACATCGAGATGAGCGAGCTTGCGGGCATACTCAGGAACGCTACCGAAAGGAGCCTTATCATACTCGATGAGATCGGAAGAGGAACGAGCACGTTTGACGGCCTGTCGATCGCCTGGGCCACAGCTGAATATCTCGCTGAGCCGGGCCACAGAGTCAGGACGATGTTCGCCACGCACTATCACGAGCTGACGGAACTTGCAGCCGGGCACGAGGGAATACATAATCTCTCGGTCGCGGCCGCTGAAGACGGCAATGATGTGGTGTTCCTTCACAACATAATCGAAGGTCCCGCAAGCAAGAGCTACGGCATACATGTAGCAAGGATAGCAGGCATCCCCGAGACTATCAGAAGCGCGGCGAGAAAGAAGCTGCGCGAACTCGAATCTGTAGAGCTCATGACATCTCCTGAGGAAAAGCCGGCAGAGCAGATCAGTTTCATGCCTGATGAAGTCAATGATGCCCGGTCTGAAAAATACAGCAGGATCGAGGCGAAGCTGAGATCGATAGATATCAATACGATGACTCCTGTAGCTGCTCTTGTGGCGCTTCAGGAGATAACAGAAGAAGCGAAAGAAAACGACTGAATGATAAGAGTACTCGACAGTTTTACAGCAGACAAGATCGCGGCCGGCGAGGTCATCGAACGGCCGGTTTCTGCTGCGAAGGAATTAGTCGAGAATTCAATAGATGCAGGCGCTTCGCAGATCATAGTAGAGATCAGAGGCGGCGGCAAGTCATATATGCGCATCACTGATGACGGATGCGGCATAGCTCCGGAAGAAGCGGAGACCGCTTTTTTAAGGCATGCGACCAGCAAGATAAGCAGCATAGCGGACCTCGATGAGATCGTATCTCTCGGGTTCAGGGGCGAAGCCCTTGCAAGCATCGCGGCAGTATCCAGGCTTACTATGGTCAGCCGTACGGCAGAAGAAGCAAGCGGTATAAAACTCGTAATGCACGGAGGCAAGGTCATCTCAAGCGAAAGGACCGGCGCCAACAAAGGAACGACTATCATAGTCGAAGACCTTTTCTATAACACTCCGGCAAGACGCAAATTCATGAAAAGCGACGCCAGGGAAGCTTCTGCGGTCATAGAGCTCATACAGCAGTTTGCGATCTACTACGCCGGGATAAAGTTCATGATGATAAGCAACGGGCAGACCGTTTTCACGACCAGCGGAGACGGAGATGTGCTGGCTGCTGCCGACGCGCTTTATCCGGATCTCCACGCGCACAGACTGATCCCTGTCGAGGGAGACAGCGTCAGAGGCTATGTGTCGGATCCCGGGACTACACGAACCAGCAGGAAAGGACAGTTTTTCTTCGTGAACGGCAGGCTGGTAGACAGCAATGTCATAGAAAAGGGACTTATAGACGGCTATTCCGGCCGTATTTTCAGCGGATTTCCTCTGGCGATCCTCTTCATCGATCAGGATCCGAGGGAAATAGATGTAAATATCCATCCCGGCAAAAGAGAGATAAGGTTCTTAAGACAGGATGATGTCAGACAGAGCATCACCGATGCAGTGAACAAGGCCGTCATGAGCGGGAGAGGAGTCCCGGAGGTCTTCGCTCCGGAAACGGCTTCATCTGAAACTGCTGATCCCGGAGTACCGCGTCCGGAAATGGAGAAAAACATCAGCGGCTCCGGAAACGGACAAAGATTCATAAAGGAATATCTCAAAACTCTTGAACGACCTGAAGAAACAGCTGCTTCTTCAGACAGGCCGTATGCCGCGGCCGCTGAGGTCAGAGAGGAGATCCCTTCATTTGAGAGCAGGCCTCCGGCGCCTTTTGATTTTTCGGAACTCGTTTACAGGGGCTATGTTTTTGACACATACATAATAATGCAGAGCGGAGACAGCCTTTACGTTTTCGATCAGCATGCTGCTCACGAACGCGTATTCTACGAAAAATTCATGGAAGGATACAGGAATTCCACCCATATTCCTCAGCCTGTTCTCACACCCTTCACAATTAACGTGAGCGCTGATGTATACTTAAGCGAAAGACATAATCTGGACGGACTGCGTTCGATGGGTTACGATATCGAAGATTTCGGTGACAGAACATTCATCGTAAGAGCGGTTCCTGAATACATGACACTTGAAGAAGCTGACGGATTCGCCAGAGGCTGGTTCGAGGGTACCGATGAGCTTCGCGGAGGCAATGAAGCCGTACGTGACAAACTCATCATGAGATCCTGCAAATCGGCAGTCAAAGCGAACGACAGCTTATCTGAGATCGAAATAAACGATCTTATGAAAAAGCTCTCGGAATGCAGCAATCCTTTTTCGTGCCCGCACGGAAGGCCTACATTCATAAAAGTGACGAGCTATGAAATCGAAAGATCGTTCAGAAGGAAGTAACAGATAAAATGAGCAGATCAGAAAAGGACAAAAGGACAGTTTACATTATTTCGGGCCCTACGGCCGTAGGAAAGAGTCTGATCGCATATTATCTCGCAAAACGCATCGGAGGAGAGATAGTCAATTGCGATTCGGTACAACTTTATAAATACATGGACATCGGGAGCGCCAAGCCTTCGGATAAAGAGATGAAAGCCGTCAGACATCATCTGTATTCTATAGTCGATCCGGCAGAGAACATGACCGTAGCTTCATACCGTAAACTTGCGCTCGAAGCTATAGACGGCATACTTGTCAGGGGAAGGACACCGATAGTATGCGGAGGCACAGGACTTTATCTGAACTCCATACTCTATGATATGGATTTCGGAGGTCAGTCCGATGACGGCGAACGAAGGAAGGAACTCGAAGATCTTGCAGAAGAACGCGGCGGAGAATATATGCATCAGTACCTTCAGGCAATAGATCCTGACGCGGCTTCGCGCATACATCCTAACAATACGCGCAAGGTCGTAAGAGCGATCGAAGCTTTTGAGTACGGACGCGGCATACGCGATCTTTCGGAGTGCCCGATGAACCCGGACTACGATTTCAGGTTCTTCGCCCTCAACATGGAAAGGAAATGGCTCTACGACAGGATAAACCGCAGAGTATCTCGCCTTCTGTCCGACGGTCTTGTAGATGAGGTCAATGAACTTATCGAGAAAGGCTATGACAAGGATCTCCCGTCGATGAAAGCCATAGGATACAAAGAGATCATAGGCTTCCTGGACGGGGAGTACGATCTTTTCGATGCCAAGGAACTGATCATGAAGAACACCAGGCATTACGCTAAAAGACAGATCACATGGCTCAAGAGATATGATTTCGTCAACTGGATAGATATCAACAAGGGCGAGACAGTCGGCGAGATCGTGGACCGGATCATTGGATCCAAAGAAAGCGAATAGCTTTATCATGGCAAAGACCACATATGACAGCAAGGAATTCAGGACTCACAACAAGAGTGACAGGCCTGACAATATAGTCGAAAAAGAAAACGACATCTACATGGAATGCGAGAGCATACAGAAGGAGCTTCCTTCTTTCATGCGCTCGTATTTTGCATATCTGAAGGGCAATGTCCTTCCGATGACCAGACTGGCATACCTCCACGACATCAGATTCTTCATGAATTACCTTATCAATGAGACGGATCTGACAAAGGCTGAAAAGACAAAGGACATCACATCGGAAGAGATGAACGGGATAGTTGCCGCAGATATAAACCTCTTCATCGATCACTGCAGAAAGTACATGGTCGATGACGGCAGCACCGTGACGGTGTTTGAAAACAACAACCGTTCGCTGGCCAGAAAGAAATCTTCGATATCCGTCATGTTCAAACAGCTGTACCGCGACGGCATACTCGAAAAGAACATTACCGACGGCTTCGACCCGATAAGAGTCAGCAAGCCAGGAGAACGCGAGATAAAAGCCCTCCAGGATGATGAGGTCATGATCATGCTCGATGCGGTCACCACCGGAAACGGACTTACTCCTCACGAAAGAACTTATTGGGAACGTACGAAGCTTCGCGATAAGGCGATACTGGTCATGTTCGTCACCTACGGTCTGAGGCTGAGCGAACTGAGAGAACTGAATCTTTCGTCTTTCAATTTTTCGAGAGGGGAGTTCAAGATATACAGGAAGCGCGGCAAGGAATCCATAATGCCTCTCAACCGCTCCGTACAGATGGTGCTTGACGACTACATAAAAGAGGAGAGGACTACCGTAATAAGCGAGGACGATGCCGCAGAAGACGCTCTCTTCCTCTCGCTTCAGGGAAAGCGCATAACGGAAAGGGCCATAAGAGAACTCGTAAAGAAATACACTTCCATCGCTCTCAACACCAGCAGGAAGTCAGGGTACAGCCCGCATAAGCTGAGGGCTACGGCCGCGACCTCGCTTATAGGCAGAGGAAATTCCATATATGATGTCGCAGCTCTTCTCGACCACGAACAGGTCACTACTACGCAGCTGTATGCTCAGCACAAGATGAACGTAAAACGAGATCTGGTCAGCGACATGGAATGGGAGCTGGAAAGGACTGATGAAACCTAGAATAGCAGCATAAAGATATGGATCACAGAGAATATTTGATAAAAAACTTTGATATAGATGAAAGGGTCATCGATCTGGTGCAGAGCACAGAAAGACGTCTTGCAGAACGCTTTGCCGGAATAGATGACATTACAGCCATATGTCAGATGAAGGTCCTCAAGGCCTTTCAGGACAATCACATCAACGCCACGCATTTCGACTGGAGCACCGGCTACGGCTATGATGACGCCGGCAGAGAAGCCGTAGAAAGGGTCTATGCTTCTGTTTTCGGGACTGAAGCAGCTCTTGTCAGACCTAATATAGTCAACGGAACGCATGCCATCGCAGCGACCTTGCTCGGGATGCTCCGTCCCGGAGATGAGCTGATCGAGGTGACGGGAACACCGTATGATACTCTTCAGACCGTTATCGGACGTGACTCTGAAAACAAGGCAAACGGCAGGACCGGCCACGGCCTGCTAAATGAAGGTGCGTTTAAGGGAACGATAAGAGATTATGGTATAGCATATAAAGAGGTTGCTCTCGGTCCGGATATGGATGTCGATACGGATGCCATCAGAAAAGCAGTTTCGAAGGATACAAAAGTTGTCGCTCTCCAGCGCTCTACAGGTTATGACTGGAGACCCGCGATATCGCTTGAAAGCCTCAGAAAGGTCACCGAACTGGTTCACGGCATAGATCCCGGCATCATAGTCATGCTCGACAACTGCTACGGCGAATTCGTCGATATCACCGAACCTACCGAATTCGGCGTCGATGTGATGGCAGGTTCTCTGATCAAGAATCCCGGAGGCGGTCTCGCGCTTTCCGGAGGATATATCGTCGGCCGCGCAGATCTGATCGAACAGATATCCTACAGGCTCACATGCCCTGGTATCGGGGCTGAGTGCGGACTTACATTCGGTCAGAACAGAAATGTCCTGCAGGGCCTTTTCATCGCGCCCAGAGTCGTAAATTCGGCTCTTAAGGGCGCTCTGCTCGCCGGGAACATATATGATTCTCTCGGTTTTGAAGTCATGCCTGCGGCGGATGCGAAGAGAAGCGATATCATACAGGCCATAAAATTCGCTTCGCCGGAACGCACTGTTGAATTCTGCAAAGCCATTCAGGCTGCAGCTCCTATCGACTCCTACGTATCGCCTGAGCCGTGGGACATGCCGGGCTATGCCGACCAGGTGGTCATGGCAGCAGGCGCTTTTGTCCAGGGATCTTCTATCGAATTGAGTGCCGATTCTCCGATACGCGAGCCTTATATCGCGTATTTCCAGGGCGGCCTGACTTATGAACATTCAAGATACGGCATAATCAGAAGCCTTGATTCTTTATACAAAAAGGGAATGATAGAACTGGACTGATGAAAGACAAGGGAACAGATAAGACAAAGAAGATATTTGCCATACTCAAACTGCTGGTGCTCCTGTTTATCATAGCGGGGATACCGGCATTTCTGTACTTCAGATACGGCAGCGAGATATTCAGCGCTGACGCCGCTGAGCGCATGGTCGCATATCTAAAGGCAAACGAATCGATCGCCGCTCTTCTGATAATAGCCATACAGACGATCCAGGTCGTCGTATGCATACTTCCGGGACAGCCGATACAGTTCGCAGCGAGCTACATGTTCGGCGTTTTCGGCGGTCTTCTGCTGTCTCTCGCCGGAGCCGTCATCGGTGTCGTCATCTCTTTCTTCACGGCTAAGATCCTCGGCAGGGATGCTGTACATATGATATTCGGCGAGGAGAGAGTCAACGATTATCAGAGAAAGCTGAATTCCGGGAAAGGACTTACGATCGCATTTCTCATATACCTCATCCCGGGAATTCCGAAGGATCTGGTCTCGTATGTTGCCGGCATATCCGAGATGCGTTTTCTGCCGTTCCTGCTGGTATCTACTGTAGGCAGGATACCCGGCATGGCGGGAAGCCTTTTCTTCGGTTTCTTTTTCAGGGAAAAGAATTACATCGGCGTCGCTGCGGTCTGTATAATCATGGGACTCATGCTGCTGACGGTATTCATAAAGAGAAAGGACATCTTCAGGATGCTCGATGATATGGAAAGGAAAAGCGCAGAGAAGGCAGCGAAGGAGGAAAAGATAAGTGGCTAAAAAAGCTTCCGCCAAGACCAATGCAATGAGGATGCTTGACGCTGCAGGCATAAACTACGGCATGGCTGAATATGAAGTCGACGAGTCTGACCTTTCCGGCGTGCATGCGGCGGATGAGCTCGGCGTGCCGGCTGAGACGGTCTTCAAAACGCTCGTGGCCAGAGGAGACGGGAACGAACTCTTCGTTTTCATCATACCTGTTGCTGAAAATCTGGATCTCAAAAAAGCGGCATCCGCATCCGGAAATAAAAGGATAGAGATGATACACGTAAAAGAACTGTTCGATCTTACCGGTTATGTCAGAGGAGGGTGTTCTCCGATAGGCATGAAGAAAACATATCCTACATATATAGATGAGACTGCTCAGCTGTATGATGAGATCTATTTTTCGGCCGGCAGAAGGGGAGCCCAGATCATACTCGATCCTGATAAATTATGCGAAGTGACCGGCGCAGAATACGCTGATATCACAAAAGTATAGCCGGCCGTATCACGGCATACGTGAGTGTAAGCCTTGAAATTCCAACGATTATGCCCTGTGCTTCAGGGCACTTTTATTGCCCTGCTACATTTTCAAACTTTTGTTCGAAAATGTATTGACATATGTCGAACAAGTGTTTATAATCCAATCAGAACAAATGTTTAGAACAGCAGGATGGTGATCAGGATGAAAGAGAAAAGAAGACATCATTACAGAATAGCGAACCCGGTAAGGTTCTTCGTATTCATCTTCATATGTACTATGATACTCTCGTTTGCCGCTTTTACTGTACTTGGCTCAGGCCGGGCAGAAGCTTCGTCAGCGCGTACATATGCCCAGGTGACCGTATCCGAAGACGATACGCTCTGGGGCCTCATCGAAAAATATAATCCTGACGGCCGTGTCAATGTCCGCAGCGCGATATATGACGTATGTGAGATCAACGACATAGATGCGGGCGACATCAACCCGGGAGACAAACTCTTTATCCCGGTATACTGATAAGCTGGTCCCATATATCCTGCGGGATATATGTTTCCGGAAGTGTGTTTTATAAATGATCCGGGGTATAGGCTGCGAAATGCATCCCTGCAGCCATACCCCGGATCTTCACTTTGCGCTCATCCCCGAAAGCGGTCCAGGTCCGTAAAATAGTGAAAATCACAAGGTATCCCAATACCTTAAGGCATAAAAAAATCGCTTAAATCGAAAATTTCGGCCTCGGATTTTCGTTGAAATTTCAACGGTTTCAGCGATTTTCAATATCAGAGCATCCGTCAGCTAAGTACTGTTACAGCTGATGGCGGCATAAAACAATGCACGGGTACGGATATTATGTATTTAAAACAGATTACAACTGCTGCCTGTATATATAAATAATAGATAATAAAATAGAAAACTGAATATACATATAAAAGAGGACAGGTGACAGCACAGAAACTATTCCTGAAATAATATGGCAAGATATAGCCATAAATATAAGATGAACGGATAATAGCTTGAAAGGCCTGGGATCACTGGATCAGAGCCAATTCGGCTCAGTATGGCATCTCCAGTGTATAACTATTCCGAAAATTATGATTTTAGGAATAGTTGGATCTGGCAAACGTACTCTTCCATCATTTCGTATTGAACTATTACACTCATGAAGCTATACTCTTTATATAGATCCTGGTATTAATATTCGGAGGTGTGATAATGGCAAAGTGTGTAAATTGCGGACTTACTACATCTACTCGCGGTCATATTGAATTCAAGGACGGTTCTGCTATCTGTGAACCTTGCTTCACGCAGCTTGGCTTCAGGCCGACCGAGGCTGCTAAAATGAAGAATTACAGTTTCTTCGATATAAAAGACGGTGCCGAAGCATTTGATAAGAAATTCGTTAAATAGTCCGGTTAAGGATATGAAAGAAAGAAGACTTTCCGCATTGCCGGAAAGTCTCTTTTTATCCTTTACCACGATACTGCTATGTCAAGCTGATACGGATTACTGTTTGTAAATGAACCCGTATCGCAAACTATACCTTTCCCCAGCGATGTATCGACCAGAGAACCTCTTGGCCGTATGCTCAGGTCAGCAGCTACCATTATATAATCTCCCAGCATCTTGCATCCGTCATCTCTGACCCAGTATTCGTCATCATTGCCGATGCCGCGCATTATGCTTACTACACCGTCCATGTTCAGGTTATAGTACGTTTCTTTGCCGGACGGACCGGTGATCGTTCCCCTGCTCTTAGTAAGGACCGGGCCTTTCCACCTTTTGCTGTCTACTGTCTGGACCTGATTCGCATCAAGAAGAATCTTATGGTTCCCTGCCGCGCTTGCTAGAGTCATAGTGACAACACTGTTGCTCAGCTGTGTCTGTTCGTTCATATATCTCTCATTGGAAATATTGTATATGCCTGCGCCTGTGAAACTGCATGCAGTGATCTCAAGAGCGATTATTAAACATATTATCTGATTTTTTCTGTTTGACAGGATCTTTTTCATATGCATAACCGTAACATATTATCGTTACCTAAATCGTTGTTAAGACTCCTGTATTATACCTCAGAAAAGAACAAAAACTAAAAAGATCCGTGGAATTTCAAGGGTTTGAGGCCACGGATCTTTCCTGTTTTCAGTATGTTTGCTGCATTATGCAGCATATTTAACAAGATGTTGTATTTTTTGAGAGCATCTGCAACTAGATGTCCCCTGCTATTGCTGCTGCTCTGAATCAGCGGCATCCGGTTGCCCGGATTGTTCCGGTGTTTCTGCTGGTTCTGCCGGCAGCTCAATGTCATCAGGTCCCAGAGATGTACCGTCGCCTGTATATTCAGCAATATATACGGTACAATCTTTGAGCTCTCCGGATACATGTATCAGATACAGCGTTTTATCCTTTGCCTGCAGCACAAGAGCAAAGTCATCTTTATTCTCGCTAAGCGTCCCTCCGGAATTATTGTCTTTGTTCAGCGGGAAACCGTTTTCGTCATATACCGCTCCGTTCACATTACCGTCGGACACAGAATATATCGCATAATTTGCGCCTTTCTTCGGCTTGAAATGGATCACAGTCTCGCCTTCCACTTTTAATGACCCGGCTGAATCAGCTTTCATCTTGTTCAGCCTGCTGCAGGATACGGATATATCCGCACTCTTTTCATTGAGTTCGGAAGCGCTGATCCATATGTAGTATTCCTTTTCTCCTTCAAGATAACTGATGTTTTCGGTAAACGGCACATCTTTATTGTCCGAATCCTTTATCGCTGAGATCGATGAGAATCCGCTTTCATCTTTTTCGGAAAGTATCTTTGTATCAAATCTGTAGTAACCGGTTTCCTTCGGAACGAAGTGCACAGAAGTGATCTCAGCATTGCCGGCAGTTACAGTAACAGGCTCCTCCTCAGTAAGTTCCAGAGGCTTTGTATCTTCTTGCTTCTTCGATACAGTCACTTTGAGCGATCCGGTATATCTGTCCTTGTTTCCTTCATTTTTAGAAACAGCGTCAGTGAAAATCAGACATTTACCGCCTTCAGCCATGACCTCAGATCCGGTCACATCTCCGTTATGCTCTTCAAAGTTATCGGAAGTAAAATACTCGTTGAGATCCTCATCACATACAGTCATTGTGATATATGTTCCGTCTTCGGTATTTATATCCGTTATGCTGAAGGTGTATTCCCCTTCTTCAGGAGCTGTAAAGAGATACACAGGTATATAGTTTTTCCTTAA
>CACYHM010000011.1 GCA_902774195.1 uncultured Eubacteriales bacterium | reverse complement strand
TTCCCGGATCGATCATTCAGATCGTTTTTTCATTCTCCGGGCGGCCACTTTCTGACCCATTTTCCACTGCTCATCAGTACAGTTTTGCGCCGGCCGGGATCCTGTCGTCCACGAGCAGGAGGTTGAGCATCTCGTCTCCGTCATACTCGTTGACTGCGCTGATCAGCATGCCGTTTGAATACTCTCCCATCATCTTTCTCGGCGGAAGGTTCACGATCGCTATCGCAGTCTTTCCAACGAGTTCAGCCGGATCGTAGTACTTCTTGATGCCGCTCAGGATGATCCTGTCCTCGCCTGTTCCATCGTTCAGAGTGAACTTCAGGAGCTTGTCAGACTTCTTCACTTCCTCGCAGGATTTGATCTTCACGGCCCTGAAATCCGACTTGCTGAAGGTGTCGAAATCCACTTCCTCTTCGAAGAGCGGCTCGATCTTCACCTTGCTGAAATCTATCTCGACACGCTCCTTCTTTGCTGCTCCGCCCCTGCCTTCCGGCTTCATTGTCGGGAAGAGCTGTACGTCTCTGATGGTCGCGCTGTCAGTGAGAAGCATGACGAGCCTGTCGACTCCGATGCCGATGCCCCCTGTCGGCGGCATGCCGACTTCGAGAGCATTGACGAAGTCTGTGTCCATAGGATGGGCCTCGTCGTCTATTCCCAGGTCGAGCTGTCTCTGCTGCTCGGCGAATCTCTCGTACTGATCGATAGGATCGTTCAGCTCGGAGAACGCGTTGGAAAGCTCCCACCCGTTGATATATGCTTCGAATCTTCTCGTGATGCGCGGATCCTTCGGATCCTTCTTGGCAAGAGGGGATACCTCGAGCGGATGTCCGCATACGAAGCACGGTCCGTCCAGGAATCCCGGGATATCCTCGCAGTAATCCTCGAACATCTCGGCGATGATCTTGCCTCTCGACCAGTCTGCTTCGTTCTCGAATACCATTCCGTATTTCTTCGCCGCCTCGATGGCCTCTTCATCGCTGTCGATCTTATCGAACGGGATGCCCGTCGCGTTGATGACGGCCTCCGTCATGTCGATTTTGTTCCACGGCGGAGTCACATCGAACTCCTTGCCTCCGTATCTGATGACAGGCGTGCCGTTTACGGCCATGGCGCACTTGTATGTGACCTGCTCCATGAGATCCATCATCGTCTCGAGGTTTACGTAAGCCTTGTATGCCTCCATCGATGTGAACTCAGGGCTGTGGTTCTTGTCCATGCCCTCGTTTCTGAATACCTTGCCGATCTCGTAGACTCCGTCGAGCCCGCCGACGATGAGCCTCTTGAGGTGGAGCTCAAGAGAGATCCTGAGGGTCATGTCGATGTCCAGAGTATTGTGATGCGTGAGGAACGGTCTTGCAGCCGCGCCGCCGGCGATGTTTCCGAGAACAGGGGTCTCGACCTCTATCAGGTCGTAATCGTCCTCGAGTACTCTTCTCATCGTGCTGATGATCTTCGCCCTCTTGAGGAACACATCTTTGACATCCTCGTTCATGATGAGATCGACATATCTCTGACGGTATCTGAGGTCTGTGTCCTTCAGTCCGTGCCACTTGTTAGGAAGCACCTGCAGGGACTTGCACAGCAGAGTCACCTCGCGCGCCCTTACGCTGATCTCTCCGGTCTTCGTCCTGAAGACCTCGCCCCTGACTCCGATGATGTCAGCGGTGTCATATGTCTTGAAGATATTGTATTCGTCCTGCCCGATATTGTCTCTGGCTACGAACACCTGGATGCGGCCCTGCTTGTCCTGCAGGTCGACGAACGCGACCTTGCCCATGCGGCGGAACGCCATGATACGGCCCGCGATCCTGACCTCCTGGTCTTCCATCATCACGAAATCGTCCCTGATGTCGCCCGAATGCGCGGTCACATCATAGGTCTCGACGAGATACGGGTCTCTGCCCGCCTCTCTGAGCTCTTCGAGCTTCTTTCTCTTGACCTGCCTCTGTTCGCCTATCTCCTTTTCGCTGAGTTCGCGTACTTCGGCTTCGGCCTTTTCCTGCAGCCTGTTCTCTGCCATTATCTCTTGACCTCCACTACCTGATACTTGGCAATTCCGTCCGGTATAGGGAATTCGACCTTGTCGCCCGCGTGGTGTCCCAGAAGGTGCTGTCCCACCAGAGAAGCGTTCGAGAGCTTGCCGTTCAGCGGATCTGCCTCAGTGGTTCCTACGATCTTGTATGTCACTGTCTGCTTCGATACGAGATCCTTGAGCGTGACCGTACGTCCTGTCTGAACGGAATCATCGCTCTCGTCTGTCTCTTCAACGATCACTGCCGTACGCAGGATCTCCTCGATGTTCGAGATCCTCTCTTCGGTCTCCGCCTGTGCGTCCTTTGCCGCATCATACTCGGCGTTCTCGCTGATGTCTCCGAGCGAGATGGCTTCCTTGAGTCTCTCTGCGTTCTCTTTACGGACTACAGTGATAAGATGTTCGAGTTCCGCGTTAAGGTTGTCATAACCTTCTCTTGTCATTTCATTGGATTTGAGTGCTGCCATTTCCTTATCCCTTTCTTAAATGTTCTTCTCTTCTATCGTTACATTCTCACTTGCCGTGAGTCTGAGTATGGCCGAATATTTCAGCGAGAATCTTACCGTATCTCCGACCCGGATGTCCTCTTTGCATTCTTCGATGTCGAGTATGGTATGGTCTCCGGAAGCCATGGTGACCTCCGAGCCTTCGAGCTGCGGCAGGATATCACCGATGTCGCCGTAGTCGGCTCTTCCTATGGCTAGGATCGCGCGCTTCCGCTCGCCTCTGTCGGTGTATACCGCCTTTTCGCCGAAAGCATTGACTCCGAGTTCTCCTATAGGGTGGGTCGGCTTGGTGTTCACTTCCACGACCTCCGCCTCGAGCGTGAACACGTCTCCCCTGAGCTCATCGATCTCCTTTCTGCCATAGCAGGTGCGAAGGTCCTCGTACGGCCCGCAATGCACGACGGCTCCTATCCTCAGCATGTTCACCTCAGGCGGCATCACCCCGTCGAAAAGCGGCATCAGGCTCGATGTCGCTCCGCCCGATACAACCTCGAGCGGCCTTCCGATCGCCTCCCCGACGTCTTGCGACCACTCCGCGAGCATCAGCATCTTCTCTTCCGTAGGTATCACGGAGCCCACGCATCCGAGATTGGTGCCTATGCCTGCGAGATGCAGACTGTCCAGGCTGTCCTCGACATATTTCGCGAGGTCGATCAGTTCCTTCTTTTCGATGAGTCCCTCTCTTAGGTCCCCGAGATCGGCCATCAGTATGACATTGTGCGTCACTCCCGCTTTTTCTGCCGCCTTATCGAGCGAGTACAGAGTGTCCTGACTGCTCTCAAGGCTGTATTCGCATATCCTCACGAGTTCATCGAGTTCCGAGATCATCGGTACTCTTATCATGAGGAGAGGGACTTTCACACCGGCCTCTTTGGCCCTCGCGAGCTGCTCGAGCCTCGAGGACGCGATCCACTTCGCACCGCATCTTTCGTAATCGAGCGCGACGGATGCCATGCCGGTCGTCACCTTGATGACTCCCGCGACATCGATGCCGGCTTTGGCGCACCAGCCCGTGACCGTTCTCATGTTGAAGCGCAGCGCGTCGTGATCGAGGATCAGCGTCGGTCTTTTTTTCATCTCAGTCCGCCTTTTCTTTATCAGTCGGCGAGCTTGTTCTCCTCGACGAACCTTCTGATCTTCATTCCGGTCGTCTTGTTGAATTCGCTCTTCTTTATGACTATGTGTTTTACTCTCTTCCAGTCAGGCCAGTGCGCGTTCAGCTTGTCTATCTCGCTGCTTATGAGAGCCTTCACGGCTCCTTCGTCACCGGCTCTGTCGCCAAGAGCTTCCTTTACGTTCTCCATGTCAGGCCTAAGCGTGACATAGATGCCTCTGTCCAGGCTGTCGTCCTTGTCTTCTACCGCCCATACCATGCACTCTTCGACGTAAGGGCTTCTTGCGATCTTTTCTTCGAGCTCTTCAGGGAAGACGTTCTTGCCGTTCGCGGCGATGATGACGTTCTTACGGCGTCCGGTGATGTAAACGTAGTTGTCTTCATCGACATATCCGACGTCGCCGGTGTGGAACCATCCGTCCTCCATGCACTCTGCAGTCGCTTCAGGGTTCTTGTAGTAGCCCATCATGACCTGAGGCCCGCGGAAGCATATCTCGCCGTTTCCGTCCTCGTCCTTGTCGACGATCTTGCATTCGGTGAACTGGAAGATCTTGCCTGCGGATTCGTTTCTCATGTATCTCCACTGGTCAGGGTTCAGCGCCACCATCGGAGAAGTCTCCGTCAGTCCGTATCCCTGCAGGCACGGTATGCCCATGTTGCGGAAGAAAGCGAGGACCTTAGGGTCTACTCTCGCACCGCCTGCGATGAACATGTCGATGTTGCCGCCGAACTGGGCCATGATCTTTCTGGCGATAGGCTTCGCGACGTTCAGGCCCACTTTGCTCGTGTAGTGGTTTACGGCAAAGAGCGAATTGACCAGCTTGTCCTGACCCTGCTTTTTCAGAGTCTTCTGTATGGTGTTATAGAATTTCTCGTATATCAGAGGCACAGCGAGCAGGAATGTCGGGTGTACCATCTGCATATCCTTGGTGATGTACTTGAGGCCCCTGCAGAACGCCATCGAAGCTCCCATGAAAAGGCCCTCGATCATCGTGCACGTGCACTCGTATGTGTGGTGGATAGGAAGCACGCTGAAGAACACATCGTCCGGGACGACCTCGAGATACGACTGCGCGATAAGGACATCGGAGCAGATGTTCCTGTGGCTGAGCATAACTCCCTTGCTGACCCCCGTAGTTCCGGATGTGAACACTATGGCGGCCATGTCCGAAGCTCTGACTCTGGCATCCAGATAGCTTCTGTCGCCATCTTCTATCAGCTTCTTTCCTTCTTCTCTGAGGAGGTTCCAGGAGTACAGACCTTTCTTCGGATCTTCGTGCTCTTTTCTGTTGACGCCGATCACGAAATCAAGGCAGTTCTTCTGAGCCTTTATCTCCCTGAATATGTCGTAGTACTTGTCCTGGCAGCAGATGACGGCCTTTATATCTCCCATGTTCACGAGGTTCGTGAGTTCTTCGGCCGAAAGCTCCTTGTCAAGAGGCACAGCGACGCCGAGTCCGCCCGTTATGGCGAAGTACGACTCAGCCCACTCGTAGCAGTTCGACCCTATTATGCCGATGTGCGTGCCCTTCAGACCGAGCTTCATCATCGCCGTTCCGAGAGCTCTTACATCATCTCTGACCTGTCCGTACGAGAACTCCGTGAAGTGATCGTCTCCCGGCATGATCTGGTGATAGAGGACCTTGTCCCATCCGTATTCGTCGGCTCCGCTCTCCATCATCATCTTCAGATCTGTGATCGGTCTTCCGATACGGTACATCACCTCCGGCACGTCGCTCGTTGCGATCGAGTCCGCCATGAATTTCATGTCGGCGAATTCAGCTTCCTTGAGCTCTTTGTATTCAGCGTCCGTCATCTTATCCAGATCTGCGTCCGCATATTTTTTAATGGTCTCCTGATAATCTGTCATTTGTAAATTTACCTCATAAAAAAAATCGTGAAGCCACCTATTATGCTTCGGTGGCCAGCACGATATTCTAACATTTATGGGCTGTTCATGTCAATTTAAGCGTCAGCTGATCACGCAGCTTCGTGCCCCCGAAAAGCCATGTCTCTCCTGTCTCCGGATCGCTTTCTACGACCAGCGTCCCGCCGGGTTCTTTCAGGGCGGCAGAGACCGCTTCCCCGGCCTTCGCAGCGAGGTACTGTCCCGCCGCAACGGTGCCGCTCGCGCAGGAATTCTCCCAGAACATGGTGTCTGCTCCCGGGACGTAGACGAGAGGCGTCATCTCTCTCTCTTTCCCTCCGTCCGCAAGGAACATCATACCCAGGCACTCGGAATCCAGGATGCCGCAGATCGTCCTGATGATCGACTCGGTAAGCTTACGGTTGTTCCTGAGGTTGTAGTAGAAAGACTGCTGCTCGATAATGATGTGATCGATGCCCTCCATTCTGACGACAGGCAGTGTGCCGAGCTCAGCAGCCGGATAATCCTCTGCTGTCATGCGGAGCACGTCAATGCTCTTTGCAGGAGGCATCGATACGCCTGCGGCCCAGCTGTTCGCGTCTTCCCTTCTGAGCTGGACACCGAAAGGCTTTTCTATGCCGTCGACCTTTATGTCCGCATAGACGATATCGCCGAAATGCTCTTCATTTCTCTTCGCGTAAAGAGCCGCGGTGCTCATCGTCGCGTTGCCGCAGAATTCGCCCCCTGCCATGCGCAGGCATGCTGCCGCTCCGCCGGCAGCTGCGTCTTTCGGGACCATCCTGACAAAACCCACCTGCTCCACATCGTGGTGCTCGCGCATTATCTCCGCGGCCACCCCCGGCTGATCGGCTGTGTCTACTTCAGTCTCGACGAGGGCGGTGATGTTTCCCGTCGGATCGAATATGCAGTATTCTATTTCCCTGTATGCTTCCGCTGCCATCTCTTCGATCGCCCGTAGGCTTTTATCTGTCAAATACTCTGAGGAACTGCTTCGTCCTCTCTTCCTGTGTGTCGTCGAATACCGATCTCGGATCGCCCTGCTCGACGATGACTCCGCCGGCCATGAATATGACGCGGTTGCTCACCGCCTTCGCAAACGGCATCTCGTGTGTCACGACCACCATGGTCATCTTTTCTTCTGCCAGCTGGCGTATGACTTTCAGCACCTCTCCGGTAAGCTCCGGATCGAGGGCCGATGTAGGCTCGTCGAAGAAAAGTATCTCCGGCTTCATGGCCATGGCTCTGGCTATGGCGACCCTCTGCTGCTGGCCTCCCGAAAGCTGGTAAGGATAGGCTTTCGCCTTGTCGGCGATACCCATCTTGTTCAGCAGGCTCATAGCCTCCTCTTCGGCTTCCTCTTTGCTCATGCCCAGCACGCTCACCGGGGCATCCGTGATGTTCTTCAGAATGCTGTAGTGCGGGAAGAGATTGAACTGCTGGAACACCAGACCGCAGTACTTTCTGAACTTTTTCATCTGCTGCGGAGATGCGTATACCGCTTTCCCACTCTCGTCGGTGTGAGCCGCTTTCTCTCCCATGTATACTATCTCTCCGCCGTCTATGGTCTCGAGGAAGGTCGCACACCTGAGCAGCGTGGACTTGCCTGAACCGGACGGTCCGATGATGCTGACCACCTCGCCGCTGTCGACTCCGAAGCTTATATCCTTTAAGACCTCGAGTCCGCCGAAGTGTTTTTCTATGTTTTTCATTTCGAGTATCATTACGCTGCCCTCCCTACTTGTAGTAATCCATCGATCTCTCTATGCGCAGCATGACTCTCTCCACCACGTAGTTCGCAACGAAGTAGAACACGCCCGCTATGAGGAATGGCATGAATGATGTCTGCGAAGCGGATATCTGCTTGGCCAGCGAGAACACCTCCTGATAAGCCAGAGTGAAGGCCAGCGATGTATCCTTTACCAGTGTGATGACCTCGTTCGTCACGGACGGCATGATGATCTTTATGACCTGAGGCAGAATGATCTTCATGAAGGTCTGTGTCTTCGTATAGCCCAGAACTTCGGCTGCCTCGTACTGGCCTACCGGGATCGACTCGATGCCTCCGCGGTAGATCTCTGCGAAATAGGCCGCGTAGTTCAGTACGAATCCGACTATTATCGCCGGGAATCTCCACTCGCCGATGTTCATCCCGAAGAGGTAGTACGGTCCGAAGTACCAGCAGAGCAGCTGCAGCATCAGCGGCGTGCCGCGCATTATTGATATGTATGCGCTGATGATGCCGCGCACCACAGCGAACTTTGATTTTCTGAGCAGCGCGACGATCATGCCGAGCGGCAGCGATCCGATAAGGGTGAGGGCGAATATGAGGAATGTTTTCCACATGCCCGCGCTCATCGTGGACAGCATTGTTGAAAAGGTCATCTGATCTCCTTTGGTTCCTGCTTTCTCAATACGCTCGTAAAGCGCGAGCCATACGGCAGGCGCTTTACGTGCGATCGATATTGTTTCAAATGGCTAAACTATACGTATTTTTCTTATATTACTTTCCGAGAGTGATGTAATCCTGGATCTCCGGATACTTGGCCGCGATCTTTGCGACGGTTCCGTCAGCAGCAAGTGCATCGAGCGCTTCATTGACCTTGTCGCGCAGCTCCGTGTCATCCTTGCGGAATCCGATGCCGTACTGCTCGCTTCCGAGGTTCTCCTCGAGGCATACCAGAGTATCGTCATTCGCCATGGCCTCCTCAGCTCTTGTGACGTCTACTGCTACGGCGTCGATGGCTCCAGCGTTCAGGTCTGTGATCGCGATCGTGTATGTATCATAGACTTCGAGGGATGCGAACGTATCCATGAGCGCCTTCTGGCCTTCCTCATCGTTGAGGAGGTCGTAAGCCGATGTCGCTGTCTGAACGCCTACTTTCTTGTCTTTCAGGTCAGCAAGCTTTGTGATGCCGCTGTCCTTCTTGACCATGATCTTCTGTGTGTTGTCGGAGTATGGCTTGCTCCATGTGTAGTCGTCTTCTCTGCCGTTGATGGTGAATCCGGACCAGATGCAGTCGCAGCTGCCTGCGTTGAGCTCGGCGTCCTTTGCGTCCCAGTTGAACGGTACCGCCTCGTATTTCCATCCGTAGTAGTCGCATACAGCCTGGGCCATCTCTACGTCGAAGCCGCCGTTTTCACCGTTGTCATCAACGAATGAGTACGGTCTGTAGTCGAGGTCGAAGCCCTGCTTGAACACATAGCCTTCGCCGTAATCTGTCTTTTCCGCTTTTTCTTCGCTCTGTCCGCCGCAGGCTGTGGCAGCCAGCATGGTGAATACCATCGTGAACGCGAGCATGAGTACTGTAAGTTTCTTTTTCATTTTATCTGTCCTTTCCGTTTATACCTGAGTGGGCGGCCAGGGGGTCTGACCCCGCGGCCATTCTGCTTTGATGAGCCTGAGGCTCTGTCCCGGCCGCAGGTTCTGTCCTTTGGCCGTCTTTATATTCAATGTCGTACATATTTCTGATAATACATTCCGTTTCCCCTTTTTCTGTCTGTTCTTTCTTTTCCGTTCGCTTTTCTGCTTTAGCGTGTTAAAGTGCTAAATTGACAAAGCAATAATAACATTTGCCCTCTCCCCCGTCAACATTTATTTTGTTCTCTTACAAAAACAAAATAACGGGGAGATCATTCTCCCCGTTGATCTGTGCCTTACTTGTTTATATGTCGCCGTAAAACGTGCAGCCGCAGTCCTCGCACATAAAGTATCCGGCATCGCCCCTCTCTTCGATCAGTATAACGTTTTCACTGCCGCAATCAGGGCATGGTTTGTCAGCTTTGACTGTGCCGACGACACCTGTACCGCCGCTGACATTCTTCAGCTGCTCTTCCTTGAGAAAGATCTTGTTATCCATTAGTCATTTCCTCCTTATCTCCAGTATGTTCATCATCTGAACTTTATATTATTTATACAAGCGTTCCCGGCTGAAGGAGACATCTGCGGGACAATCCCCGTCCGTCCCCGTCCGTTCACGATCAGCCGGTATCATTCCTCCGGCAGCTTCGATACATCTATCCACTCGAGCGAGCGCGATACTTCGAACAGCTCGTCCGGTGTGAATTCCGCGCAGGAGTTGGATGATCCGCATGCCGGGAATACCGTTTCGAATCTCTGCATCGATTTGTCGCAGTAGATCCTCACGTCATCCCTCGTCACTCCGAAGGCGCATACTCCGCCTATCTCGTGGTTGGTGTACTGCGGCACCTCCTCAGGCGACAGCATCTTCGCCTTTTCGCCGAAATAGTCCTTATACTTTTTATTGTCGACTCTCACGTAACCCGCGACCTGCACGAGCACTCCGCTTCCGTCCTTCAGCTTGAAGCTTAGTGTCTTGCATATCCTAGCAGGCTCTGTGCCGACCGCCTTCGCGGCAAGTTCGACTGTCGCGCTCGACACGTCGAATTCCCTTATGCGGTCATCCATCCCAAGACCTTTGAGGTACTCCCTTGCGATCTCTATTGACATCACTTGCCTCCCGTTTTTCTTTTTGCTGCGGCCGACAGTCTGCCTGCAAGCATTGCTGTCATCGCCACAGCAGCTCCCAACAGCATCACCAGGTAAAAGCCGGCTCCTTTGTCGCCTGTCTTTGCCGCTCCGCCCCGGCTTCCGTCTGCTCCGTCGGTGTCTTCATATGCGCCGCTGCCTTTCCCTTTCTCTGTCCATACAGCCGTGAATATGTGATCACCATTTACCGTATACTTATCTCCCGGCTTGTATTCAGATCCCTTCCAGTAACTGAAGCTGTACCCGTCCTTCTCCGGTGCTTCGTGTATCGTGATGACATCACCGACAAAATGTTCTTCCGTTATATCCGCCGTGCTTCCTTTGTATGAGCCTCCTTCGAGCCTGTATGTGATGCTCGCGGTTACCCTTTCCGGTTCGGGTTCTGTCTTTTCAAACAGATATACCGGATGAAGGTCGCTGTCATCCGTCGTCACGCTGAATCTGCTGTTTTCAGCATCATAGTATATATGATATGCAATGGTGTGCTCGCCCCGGGTACTCGAGCAGGTCAGTCCCTTTTCACTGTCATAGGTCCATGGCCAGCCTTCCTGCGATGCCAGACTGAGGTTCAGTCCTCTGCGGCTGGCTGACAGATAGAGTTCTCCGCTGCGGATGCCGGATATGCTCACTTCTTCTCCTTCTGCCGTTCCTTCCGCCGTGAACGCGATCCCTTCCCCGTTCGAAGAGAACCGTTCACTTTCTATCGTCACCGCCTCAGTCTTCGGAGAGCCTCCGTCATTCATCAGCACGAATGCGCTGCCCGAGCTTACGCTCGCTATTGCATATTCCTTTCCCGGCTCCAGCCTGTCCGTCAGGACATACACCGAATCCTTTACCCTCGGCGCGACAGTGATCTCAATTTCTGCCGTTATCTTATCTCTCTTTCCTTCCGCCGGGATGACTGCAGTGATCACCGTCTTCCCCTCGGATATCCCCCTCACCAGTCCTGTTTCGCTTACCGTGGCTACGGATTCATCAGCGCTGGTCCATATCAGGCTGCTGCAGACTGCGTCCGCCGGCTCAGTCGAGGCGTGCAGCTGCAGTTTCCTTCCTTCGGGCACGGTCTGTCCGACCGTCACATACTTTCCGTCTTCGTCACGCTCGCGCGACTCATCTATGACCATGCCTTCAGCAGGGTTATCGTATTCGGAATATGTGCCGCCCTCGGTTACATTGTTGCCGTATGCATCGTAGTATGCAAATGTAAGCTTCTTGTCTCCGTTGACTGTGATGACAAGCCCCTTGCCCTTTACAAAAGCGCTTCCTGTCCCGTACTCGCTGTCACTCATGCATCCGGCTGAAGCATAATAAAATTCCAGTTCTGCCGGTGAGCCATCCGCATACTCTATGCTATCTCCGGGCTTGTATATGCTGTCATAATATGTGTCGCTGACAGTATGGTTGTGTCCCCAGAGGAGCACTATTTTCTGATTGTTTGTTACAGCTGTAGTGTTGAGCGCTTCGATCACGTCATGAGCCCTCTCCGTTTGCCGCGTCATTCGCCCGCTTTTGTAGCAGTGAAGAGGATAGACTATCTTCTGCTTGATTTTTTCAGCTGCATTGTTGAGCGCTTCGATCACGTCATGAGCCCTCTCCGTTAGCCGCGTCATTCGCCCGCTTTTGTAGCAGTGAAGAGGATAGTGCGTCAGTATGATGACCGGCTTGTCATTCCCGGCGTTGTTGAGATAAGCGGTCAGGCCCGCTATCTGTTCCGGCGTATAGTTGTCATGGTGACCGTCCCAGTTATCCGTGCCTAGGCAGTATATCCTGTAGTTGCTGCTTCCGCCGGCCTGATCTTCCGGCGTACCATCTTCTCCTAATTTATACTTCCCGCTGACAGGATTCGGCTTATCCTTATCGAAATCGCCATTGAAGTATTCATGATTGCCCGTCGTATATATGCCGGAGACAGCCTCTCCGTCGACCACATCCATGACAGCCCATGTCGCCGCAGAAGCCCATCACGTCTATGCGTCCGTATTTGTCTTCTATCTTATCCAGCCACCTGTCCAGCCTCTTCGCCGCTATATTGTTCGGATCATTGTGGATATCCGAAGTAAATGCCAGGACCGTCCTGTCGTTTCCTCCGCCGGCTGCTCCATTATCTGTGGCCTCTGCATGCAGGACCGGCAGGCTGATGAGCAGCATCAGGACCGCCAGAAGCATGATCAGCCTTCGCTTTATATTTCGCTTTATATTTCGCTGTTCGCTGCTGTAACGTATCTGCATCCGGAAGTCACCTGTATGCTCCTATTGTTGTCTTTGACATTCAGGATATATTATATTAAAAAAGATCATTACTGCAAAGCAGAGCATCGTACAGATATCGGGAAAAGGACTGAAAATGACTAAAGAAAAGAATAAGATCCTCATCGTTCTGACTGTCGCGGCGGCGGTATTTCTGCTTGCTGTATTCCTTATTTGTTCCGGCGGCGGACCGGACAGCGATACTGACAGTTTCTCAATATACGGGAGCGAAGCGGTAAGATTTGAAAAGGCAGCCGTGAACGAGGTCATAAGCGAAAGCTTAGAGGCGGATGAAGCAGCGGGAGGCGCCGCTTCAGGCGAGCAGGAGCTTTCTGTCACAGTGAAAAGCGGCCAGCATAAGGGCAGCGAAATGCTCGTGCACAATTACTTCGGTCCGCTCTCCGGAGTGCCTGTCTCTGAGGGAGACAGCGTGATAATAACGGT
>CACYHM010000010.1 GCA_902774195.1 uncultured Eubacteriales bacterium | reverse complement strand
CGGCCGCTTCTTTTCGTTGACAAGCACACTATAGCACTTTTGTTAGCACTCGTCAATAGCGAGTGCTAATATTTTTCAAAAAATATTTTTTCTCCCGAATAAGCGCTTACACAGCGCAATCATGCTATAATAAGTCGTTAATTTATGTAAATCTTTACGGCAGGGTCCCATCCCTGACAGTATATCCATCGATAACGGAGGAATAATATAATGAAAGTCACGTTTATCGGAGCAACTCACGAAGTCACAGGTTCCTGCACGCTTCTTCAGGCCTGCGGCAAGAACATCATCGTAGACTGCGGAATGGAGCAGGGCGCGGATCTGTTCGAGAACATCGAGATACCGGTAGCCCCTTCAGACATCGACGCTGTCGTCGTTACGCACGCTCACATCGACCATACGGGCAAGCTTCCGTTCCTGGTCGCCAACGGCTATTCCGGGCCGATCTATTCGACCGAGGCCACCAAACACCTTTGCGAGATAATGCTCAAGGATTCCGCGCACATACAGGAATTCGAAATGCAGTGGAGAAACCGCAAGGGCAAGAGAGCGGGCGCCGAAGAATACGAGCCTCTTTACACGATGGATGACGTGATGAACACCATCCCGCTCTTCAAAACGGCGGGCTACGGAACGGATATCCCGGTGTTCGACGGCATAAACATAAGCTATACCGATGCGGGGCATCTGCTCGGCTCCTCCAGCGTTCTGTTCTCTCTGAATGAGGACGGCGTCGAAAAGACGATACTCTTCTCCGGAGACATCGGAAACGTGGCGAAGCCTCTCATCAAGGAGCCTCAGGACCCGCTCCACGCTGACTACATCGTTTGCGAATCCACATACGGAGACCGCGTCCACCCTGAAGCGCCTGACTACGAAAATCTGCTGACCGGTATAATACAGCGCACGCTGGACAGGGGAGGCAACCTCGTGGTGCCGGCATTCGCGGTAGGCAGGACGCAGGAGCTGCTCTACTTCATCAGGATCATCAAGGAAAAAGGCCTGGTAAAGAACCACGCTAACTTCCCAGTAGTGGTCGACAGCCCGCTCGCCGTCGAGGCGACCAATATATACAGCACCGAACTGTATGACTACTACGATGAGGAGGCCATAGAGCTTCTGAGATCAGGTGTCAACCCAGTGACTTTCCCGGATCTAAAGCTTTCGGTATCGAGCGATGAATCGAAAGCCATCAATGATGACCTGACTCCGAAGGTCATAATCTCGGCCTCGGGCATGTGCGAGGCGGGCCGCATAAGGCATCACCTGAAGCACAACCTCTGGAGACCTGAATGCACCGTGCTCTTCGTCGGCTACCAGAGCCAGGGCACCGTAGGAGCGAAACTGCTCGACGGAGCGCCTGTCGTCAAGCTCTTCGGAGAGGAGATACAGGTAAAGGCCGAGATCGCAAGGATAGACTCGTTCAGCAGCCACGCCGATGAGCCGCATCTGCTCGAGTGGATAAAAAAGACGAATGTATCGACGAGGATATTCATAAACCACGGAGAAGATCAGGTCACGGAAAGCTTCGCTGCCGAAGCAGCAAAGGCGACGGGAAAGGAAGCTGTGGCTCCGTACAGCGGCGAGGTCTGGGATCTTGCGGCGAACGAGCTGCTGCAGAAGGCCGAAGTGAAGCCTGTAATAAGAAAGCAGGCTCAGGGCGGCGGTGCAGGCGCAGGCGATCACAGATCGGATGCTGCCATGTCGCCTGCATTCAGAGACCTCAAAAACAGCGGCGTAGCGCTGATGCAGCTCATCGGAAAGAGCGAAGGGCATGCAAACAAGGAGCTCAACAAGATGCGCCGGGACATCGAAGCCATAATCGCCAAATACGAATCCTCGGAGGAAAGCAATGGATAACAGGCCTATCGGAGTGTTCGATTCAGGACTCGGCGGCCTGACCTCGGTGCAGGAGCTCCACAGGCAGCTGCCTGAAGAGAAGGTCATATACTACGGGGATACCGCGAGAACGCCTTACGGATCGAAATCGCCCGAGACCATAATCAAATTCGCCACACAGATCGTGGATTACCTGGTCGCACGCAATACAAAGATGATACTCATCGCCTGCAATACCGTCACCGCGCTGGCGCTCGACTCTCTCAGAGAGCGCTATCCGGCGATACCGATCATAGGAGTCATCGGACCGACGGTAAGAAAGGTCGTATCGGACGGCTGCAGCAATGTGGGCGTCATAGCCACAAAGGCGACGATAGGAAGCGACGTGTACGGCAGGGAGCTTCGCGCGCTCGACCCTGAGATAAAGGTCTGCAGCGCCGCCTGCCCGGCCATAGTCCCTCTTGTCGAGGAGGGCCTGACGGACACGGATATCATGGAACTTACGGTAAAGCACTACATGGACGATTTCGTCAGGGAGGGCGGCTTCAGCGACCTCATACTGGGCTGCACCCATTATCCGCTTGTCGCGGGGCACATCAGAAAGCTCTATCCGGGACTGAGGCTGTACAGCTCATCGGCAGAGGTCGTGAGCGAGGCCAGAAAGATACTGACGGACAGACACATGCTCGCCTCGGGCTCGGAATTCACGGACAGGTATTACGCGAGCGACATGTCGGACAACTTCATCGCCATGACGGATATGCTGTTCAGGGACACGGATTTCAAAATACACCTATTAAAACTTGAAGAATAGTAACTTTTCTTGTACAATCAATAAGCTTGTACTCTGATGCGTTTATGCTTCAGATGCACGCCACAGAGGGAGTTATTATGGAGACTGAATTCAAATACGCACTCAGCGATCCGACTGTATTCGACAGGATCGTGAAGAATGCCGAGATCAACAAGATGGGGATCGAAGCTGTCGAGGCGATCGACATGCACGCGGAGTATTTCGATACTGCCGACTTCGATTTCCGCAAAAAGGGCATAGCCTACAGGATACGTCAGGAGGACGACCGCTGCACAGCCACCATCAAGTGGGATGTGAACGTCAGGGAGGGACTCCATCAGAGAGAGGAATTCAATCTGGTGGTCAACGACGAAAGGTTCGCCGACGATCCCGACATCGAGCTCTTCATTTCGAGCGACGCATACGAGGTGCTGCACGAGGCTGCCGGCGACAAGAAGCTTGTAAGGACCATATCCATGGACTACCAGCGCAGGCAGTTCAAGGTGGATACCGGAAAGTCGATCAGCTGCATATCGATAGACGAGGGAGTGATCCATCACATGGACGGACACCTGGTGCCTATCTGCGAGCTCGAGATCGAGTGGTATTACGGCGACGAAGACGACTTCATGCAGCTCGCCGAACTCATACAGGACAAATACGAACTCGTAGCCGAAGACAGATCGAAGCTCCAGAGGGCGTTTGAGTAAGATAATAATAAAGGAATATAAATTCACGGAGGACATTTTCAAATGAAGGCAACACAGATTTCAAAGGAAAACGGAGTCGTAAAATTCAGCATCGAATTCACGAAGGATGAATGGGCTGACGCGCTCAACAAGGCATATCTCGCAAACAGAGGAAGATTCTCTATTGACGGATTCCGCAAGGGCAAGGCTCCGAGAAAGATCATCGAGAACTACTATGGCCACGACATTTTCTGGGACGAGGCTCTCAATGCACTGCTCGAGGACGGATACTACGACGCTCTGAAGCAGATGGACATAGAAGTCGTTTCGCAGCCTTCATTCGATGCTCCTGAGATCAAGAAGGACGAGCCTGTCGTTCTTACAGGAAGCGTACAGGTATTCCCTGAGATCGATGTAAAGAAATATAAGGGCCTCGAGATCGAAAAGGTCGAGACGAAGATCGGCGACAAGGAAGTCAAGGCTGAGCTCGAAAAGGTACAGAAGAGCCAGGCGAGGATGGAGAACGTCGAGGACAGAGCTTCCGAAAAGGGAGACACTCTCGTATTCGACTTCGAAGGATCGGTCGACGGCGAGACATTCAGCGGCGGATCAGCCGAGAACTACGAGCTCGAGCTCGGATCGGGACAGTTCATCCCTGGATTCGAAGAGCAGCTTGAAGGAAAGAAGCCTGGCGATGAGTGCGACGTAGAGGTCGTATTCCCTGGAGACTATCATGCAGAAGAGCTCGCAGGCAAACCTGCTGTGTTCAAGTGCAAGATCCACGAGATCAAGAAAGAGATCCTGCCTGAGATCGACGATGAGCTTGCAAGCGATGTGAGCGAGTTCGAGACTCTGGCAGAGTACAAGAAGGACCTCAAGAAGAAACTCCAGGAGCAGGCGAGCGAGACGGATCTTTCGGTAATGAAGGACAGAGCTCTCGAGAAGCTTTACGAGTCGAACGACATCGAGGTGCCTGAGGTCATGATCACAGGCGAGATCGACAACATGCTCTACGACATGAACCAGAGCCTCGCTGCTCAGGGACTCGGACTCCAGCAGTACATGGAGTGGACAGGCAAGACCATCGAAGAAGTCAGAGAAGAGACGAAGCCTGAAGCCGAGAAGAGAGTAAAGACAAGGATCCTCCTCAAGAACATCATCAGACTCGAAGGACTCGAGGCAGACGAAGAAGAGATCAAGAAGCTCATGGAGGACTTCGCAGCTCAGTACGGCATGACCATGGATCAGGTCAAGGAGATGGCCGGCCCTGAGACTGAGAACTACTTCAGAGAGGACGCTCAGACAAAGAAGGCGATCGACTTCATCTTCGACAACGCGAAGCAGAAGGCCGCCAAAAAAGAAACAAAGAAAGAGACTTCAGAGAAGGCCGAAAAGAAGGCTGCTCCTAAGAAGACAAAGAAGGCCGAAAAAGAGGACAAGTAATGAACTATGTACCATATGTAGTCGAGCAGACCGGTCAGGGCGAACGCACCTATGACATATATTCAAGGCTGCTGATCGACAGGATCATTTTCATAGACGAAGAGATAAACGAGCATACGGCGAGCGTTGTCGTTGCACAGCTGCTCTTCCTTGAGGCTCAGGATCCGGACAAGGACATCAATGTATATATCAACTCGCCGGGCGGCATGGTGACCGCAGGCCTCGCGATATATGACACGATGAGGTTCATCAAGCCGGACATCAGCACCATATGCGTCGGCATGGCCGCAAGCATGGGCGCTGTACTGCTGGCCGCCGGCACGAAAGGCAAGAGATACGCTCTTCCGAACGCCGAGATAATGATCCACCAGCCGCTCGGAGGCTTCCAGGGCCAGGCGTCGGACATCAAGATCAATGCCGACCACATCCTGAAGATAAAGGACAGGCTCAACCGCATACTGGCTGAAGCGACCGGACAGGACCTCGCGGTGATCGAGAAGGATACCGACAGGGACAACTATATGAGCGCGGCCGACGCGGCGGAATACGGCCTGATCGACAAGGTCATAGAGAAACACTGAGAGGCAGAGGGACCGAATGTCAGATAACAACGAAGTAAAATGTTCATTTTGCGGTAAGTCGAGCTCTCAGGTCCGCAGCATGATGGTCGGACCTGATGTATACATCTGCAACGAATGCGTCGACCTCATCAAGTCCATGATGGACGAAGAGAACACGCCGGCGCCTAAGAAGAAGAGCAGCAGGCTCCCGAGACCGGACGAGATCAAGGCCGAGCTCGATCAGTACGTGATCGAGCAGGACAAGGCCAAGAGGAGTCTGGCCGTTGCGGTATACAATCACTATAAAAGGATAAGACATCTCGACAGATACAAAAACAGCGACGCAGAGAAGGTCGAACTCAGCAAGAGCAACATCCTCATGCTGGGACCTACCGGCTGCGGCAAGACTTTGCTTGCGCAGACTCTGGCTCGCATTCTCGATGTGCCTTTCGCCATAGTCGACGCCACTTCGCTGACTGAAGCGGGCTACGTGGGCGAGGATGTCGAGAACATCCTGCTCAGGCTCTATCAGGCGGCCGACGGCGACCTCGACAGGGCGCAGCGCGGCATCATCTACGTCGACGAGATCGACAAGATCGCCAGAAAGTCCGAGAACATGTCGATCACAAGGGACGTCTCGGGCGAAGGAGTTCAGCAGGCCCTCCTCAAGATCATCGAGGGCACCGTGGCCAATGTGCCGCCGCAGGGAGGCAGAAAGCATCCTAACCAGGAATTCATACACTTCGACACAAAGGACGTGCTGTTCATATGCGGCGGAGCGTTCACCGGACTCGACAAGATAATCAAGGTCAGGCTCGGAAACAAGGTCATCGGCTTCAACAAGGAAGACAAGGTGACGGATATAGACGATGCAGACATCCTGCTGAAGGCTGAGCCTGAAGACCTTCTGAAGTTCGGACTCATACCTGAGCTTATCGGAAGGCTGCCGGTAACGGTGGCGCTGTCCGAACTCAGCGAGGAGGCTCTTGTAAGGATAATCACCGAGCCGAAGAATTCGCTGGTGAAGCAGTATCAGACTCTCTTCGCGATGGACGATGTGGATCTCGTGGTCGAAGATGATGCGGTCCATGCCATCGCCGACAAGGCCCTGAAGCTCAATACCGGAGCCAGGGGACTGAGAGGCATTTTCGAGGGCATCATGACGGATATCATGTACGAGCTGCCTTCGAGACCTGAGGTCGAAAAATGCATCATCACTGCCGACGTCGTGAACGGCGAGGCGGAACCGAAGCTCATACTCAGAAAAGAACTCAAGGAACCTGAAAAGGTAATGGAGAAAGAAGCATAATGACCGTATCCGAAAATATAAGCAGGATCCCGTATATCCCTCTGAGAGGACAGACATTCTTCCCGGGGACGATCGTGGGATTCGACATCGGAAGAGATAAATCACTTGCCGCCGTTGATCATGCGATGAACGGCGACAAATATATTGCGGTGTCTGCTCAGAGAGACCCTTCGGTCAGCGATCCTAAAAAGGAAGACTGCTATCTGACAGGCACGCTCATCAGAGTCAGGCAGGTCGTCAAGAAGAACGAGGACTACGTGCGCATACTCGTGGTCATCGAGCAGAGGATATTCATCGACGAGATCTATGATGAAGGAAGGATGCTCACCTGCGACTACACCGTTGCCGAAGACTATGACGACGACATGAACGACATCGGCATGCAGGCGAATATCCGCGTGCTCAGGCAGATGTACTTCAAATACCTCGAGCTCACCGGACAGGGCGAATCGGCGGGAAGGACGCTCATCGACGACATAGACGATCCGTCTCTCCTGTGCAGCCTGATCGCCAACGAGATAGACGTGAGCTTCGATCTCAAGCAGACTCTTCTCGAGATCGATTCGGTAAAGCTCAGGATAGGCCACCTCGTCGACATGATCGGAAGGGAGAACAACATCCTGTCGATCGCCAAGAGGATAAACAACCGCGTGGTCAAGAACATGAACCGCGGCCAGAAGGAGTATTACCTCAGAGAGCAGCTCCAGGTGATAAAGGAGGAGCTCGGCGAGGACGAGGACATCGACGATGAGGCCCGCCAGTGGAAGGAAAAACTCGACGAGCTCAAGCTCAGCGAGAAGGTCGACACCAAGGTCAGAAAAGAGATCGACAAGTTCAGCAAGATGACTCCTATGAGCCCTGACGCCAACGTGTCGAGAACGTACATCGAGACCATACTCGAGCTTCCGTGGCACGAGTCGTCAAAGATAAACAGGAACCTCAAAAAAGCCGAGAAGATACTCAACGAGGATCACTACGGGCTCGAAAAGGTCAAGGAGAGGATACTCGAACACCTCGCGGTGCAGCATCTCACGAAAGAGAACAAGGGCCCTATCATCTGTCTTGTCGGTCCTCCGGGAGTGGGCAAGACCTCGATAGCAAGATCGATAGCAAGAGCCACGAACAGGGAGTTCGTGAGGATGTCGCTCGGCGGAGTCAGGGACGAGGCCGAGATCAGGGGCCACAGGCGCACATACATCGGAGCCATCCCGGGCAGGGTCATCAACAGCATCATCGAGGCGAAGGTGAACAATCCGCTCTTCCTCTTCGACGAAGTCGACAAGATCGGAAGCGACTTCAGGGGAGACCCGGCTTCGGCTCTGCTCGAAGTGCTCGACCCTGAGCAGAACAGCACGTTCACAGACCACTATCTCGAGATACCGTTCGACCTTTCGGGCGTGATGTTCATCACGACCGCAAACACGACGGCGACCATACCGGCGCCGCTCCTAGACCGGATGGAGGTCATCGAGCTTTCGAGCTATACTGAAGAAGAAAAGGTCCACATCGCGACTGACTATCTTGTGCCTAAGAGGATGAAGGAGAACGGCCTGAAAAGGACGCAGTTCAGCATCAGCAAGGCGGCGATAAGGGACATCATCGAATACTATACCCGCGAGGCCGGAGTCAGGAACCTCGAAAGGGAGATCGGAAACGCCTGCCGCAAGGCAGCCCGCAACATAGTAGGCGGGAAGCAGTCGAAGAACGCCGTAACTCCGGGCAACCTGAAGTCGTACATCGGCAAGAGGGTGTTCATAGACGACATCGGATCGCTCGAGCCGGAAGTCGGCGTCACCACCGGACTGGCGTGGACATCGGTCGGAGGAGTCACTCTGACGATAGAGACCGTCAAGATGCCGGGTTCGGGCAAGCTCGTTCTGACTGGCCAGATGGGCGATGTAATGAAGGAGTCTGCCCAGACGGCACTCGGATACATCAAGTCCATATCCGGCAAGTATAAGATCGGCAAGGATGTGTTCAAGGACTACGACATCCAGATCCACATCCCTGAGGGCGCTACGCCTAAGGACGGACCGTCCGCCGGAATCACCATGTGCTCGGCTCTGTTCTCGCTTCTTACGGACCGCAAGGCCGACAAGACCGTCGCCATGACGGGCGAGATAACGCTGAGGGGCAAGGTGCTGAGGATAGGCGGACTCAAGGAGAAGACGCTCGCGGCATACAGGCAGGGCATACGAAGGGTGATCATCCCTGAAGAGAACGTGCCTGACCTCGAAGACATACCGGCTTCGGTGCGCCGCAAGATCGAATTCATCCCTGTTAAGGACTTCGAAGAAGTGATACCTGTCGTGCTGAATTAGAGGCGAGATGAAGATAACGAAAGCTGAACTGGAAGCCGTCGCCGTGAAGGCGTCGCAATATCCGCCGGAGGACATCCCCGAGATCGCGTTCGCGGGAAGGTCCAATGTCGGCAAATCCTCTCTTCTGAATCTCATCACCGGAAGGAAGAGCCTGGCCAGGGTGTCCGGAAGCCCGGGCAAGACCAGGACCATAAATTTCTACAGGTGCAATGACGAGTTCAGGATAGTTGACCTGCCCGGATACGGCTTCGCGAAGGTCAGCAGGAGCGAAAGCGAAAAGTGGGGAGCCATGATCGAGGGCTATCTCGAAAACAGAGGGACTCTTCTGAAGGTGGTGCAGCTTGTGGACATAAGGCATAAGCCGAGCGCGCAGGACGTGCAGATGTACGATTATCTGAAGTACTACGGACTGGACGGGATAGTCGCCGCCACCAAAGCCGACAAGCTCGGCACGAATGAAAAAGCGAAGGCTCTAAAACAAATCAGACAGACACTGGGTATGGGAAAAAGTGATATACTAATACCGGTATCGGCTCTTAAGAGGACAGGTGATGAGGAACTGCTCGATGCGATGCAGGACCTGATCGAAAGGAGACAATGATGGCAGAAGAAAAGATCATCGGAAAACTGCTGTTTTCTGAAGAACAGATCCAGGCAAGGGCGAAGGAGATCGCCGGGCAGATCGACAAAGACTTCAAAGGAGAGGAAGTCATACTGCTCTGCACGCTCAAGGGTTCGGTGCTCTGGTTCTCGGATATCCTCAGGTACATGAAGACCGACGCCAAGATCGACTTCCTTTCGGCGAGCAGCTACGGCGCGTCGACGGTGAGTTCCGGCGTTGTCAAAATCAGCTTCGACCCTCAGGTCAACATGTACAACCATAATGTCATAGTCGTCGAAGACATAGTCGACACGGGACGGACTCTTTCTTACATGCTGCCTAAGCTCGAAGAGAGAGGCCCTAAGTCGGTCAAGCTCTGCACCATGCTCAACAAGCAGGCCAGAAGGACCGACGACGTGAGTCCCGACTATGTAGGATTCGAGGTGGATGACCTCTTCGTGATCGGATACGGACTTGATTTCGACCAGAGGTTCAGAGGCCTCCGCTATATAAGCTATCTGGATGAAGAAGATGTTGAATCTCTGTGATACAACACAACTTGATCATGACGAACTGAGAGCTCTGATCGAATCGGACCTCAAAAAGGATCTTCACATGCACACTACGTTCTCGGACGGAGCGATGACACCTGAAGAGCTTATTGACATGCGCGTGAAAGAGGGGTATGAACTGCTCGCCATAACCGACCACGACGTTATCGGAGGCTCGGTCGCCGGCATGACCTACGCGAAAAAGATCGGGATGCCTTTTATCTACGGCATAGAGTTCGACTCCGAAGATGCGGTCGGCGACGACCTTCACATGCTCGGGTACGGATTCGATCCTGAAAACGAGATATTCCTCGATGTGGTCATCGAGGTCATTGCCGACAGGAACAAAAGAAACAGGCAGTTCATGGACGCTCTCAACACGAGAGGCTTCGGCATCACCGAAGATGACGTCAAAAAAATAAACGGCGGCAGATACGTCGGAAAGCCGACTTTTGCCAAGATCCTCATCAAAAAAGGCATAGTGAGCAGCGTCAACGAAGCTTTCAGCACCATATTCAGAGAGCCTGACCTCAAGGCTATAAAGAAGGTGACCATGCCTTCAAAGAAGGCTGTCGAAACCATTCACGCCGGCGGCGGTCTGGCGGTGATGGCGCATCCGATGGAACAGAGACGCCGCGACGAGAGCTTCGAGGTATTCAAGCCTAGGATGTTCCATATAATCGATACCATGGTCTCTTACGGCATCGACGGACTTGAATGCTATCATCCGTCCGCGAGCGAGATGCAGCAGGAACTCCTGGTGCAGTACGCGAAGGAGCACGGGCTGATGATCACCGGAGGCTCGGACTTCCACTCGCTTGAATCGAGAAGGGACTTCGACGTATACCACAGACCATAATACATAGTTAAAGGTATTTAATGGGGCCTGACCCCGTTAGTTTAATCTAACGGGGTCAGGCCCCGTTACAATTATTTACCTTTATCCTGCAAAAAATGACCGAAATCCGGCATCAGGATCCCTCATCACACGGCCGTCATATAACGCTCTGCCCGGATGTGTAGAATGTGCGAAACAGCACAGACCAATGTGAAAACACAAGGAGGGCGACCATGAGAAAGAAACTTCGTGTTCCAAAGGCCGTTTACTATCAGTGCATCTGGATAATCAAAGACCTTGACCGGCTCAGGAGGCTCGAGGCGGCCGACAGGTACAACCACAGCGAAGAGGAGTTCGTGTTCTTCGTGGACGAGGAGGAAGTGATCAGGGATGCAGGCGTCCTCACCCAGGCGAGGTTCAAGCTCGACTGTGTGAGAGCGGCCCTCGGCCTTGTGCCTGAAGAATACAGGCAGAAGACCCTCGACAGCATCATATACGGCATACCTTTCGACGACATGGCTCATGAGAACACGTGGAGGAGGTGGAGGCAGTTTTTCATACGCGAACTCGCCAAAAATCTGATGCTTATCTGAAGCTCCGATGTGCTAAAATAGACACAGATAAAATTATCAGTAAAGGTGTCATAAATGGTATTTGAAGAGAAAACGATAAGCAGCAGGCTCGTCTACGAAGGACCTGTGTTCAAAGTGCGCAGCCATATAGTGGAGTCCGTCGGAGGCGAAGCGGTAAGAGATATCGTCGAGCATAACGGCGGGGCCATCATGGTAGCGGTCACGGACGAGGGCAAGATACTCATGGAGAGGCAGTACAGAAAGGCTCTCGAGAGCGCGTTCCTCGAACTTCCGGCCGGCAAGACCGATCCGGGAGAGGATCCCGTGGTGACTGCAACAAGGGAATTCACGGAAGAGACCGGCTATACGGCGGGCTATCCTTCTATCCGACCTGCGGCTACTCGAGCGAGCACCTGCATGTTTTCCTTTGCAGGGACCTCACTCCGGGAGAGACCCACTGGGACGATACGGAGTGTATCGAGCTGCTCGAATACGACGCCGACGAACTGGTGAACATGATCATGTCGGGAGAGATAGAAGACAGCAAGACTATAATCGGCGTCCTTTACGCAAGGATGGCCGGCGAGATATAAAGAGGTGAGCTGATGCGTGAATTCATAGAATACATGAGGACCGAGAAGCGTAAGGCCGAGAACACCCTCATCGCGTATGAAAGGGATCTGGCGGCTTTCGAAAAATTTCTCAAAAGCCGCGGTGCAAAGGAGCTGAACGACTGCGACGGAAGCGATGCGGTCGCATACGTTATGGAACTCAGCAACGACAACAAATCCAAGGCCACGATCAACCGCAAGGTGTCGGCCCTCAGGACATATTACGACTATGCCATAGGCAAGGGACTGATGAGCGAGAACCCGTTCTCGAGGATCAAGGCGGTCAAGGGCGACAGGAGACAGATAGATTATCTGACCATCGAAGAAGCCGGAAAGCTCATGGAGCTGCCGTTCGATGACAGAAAGGGGACACGCGACAAGGCGCTGCTGGAATTCATGTACGGCACGGGCGCCAGAGTGACCGAGGTCGTCAGGCTCAGATTCGAAGACCTGAACCTCAGGATGAACTTCGTCACGCTCAGGGATTCCAATGACGAGAGCAGGATAGTCCCGCTCGGAAAGTATGCCGCTGCCGCACTCAACGAGTATATAGACAATGTATACGACTCTCTGAAGGGAAGCGGGCACAGCGCAGAGGACCACGTCTTCGTCAATTTCAGAGGAGAGCCTCTGACCAGGCAGGGAATATGGAAGATACTAAAGGACTACGGCGAAGAGATCGGCGTCGGCAACCGCATGACGCCGCAGATCCTGAGGGACAGCTTCGCGGTACACATCCTTCAGAACGGAGGGGACCTCAAGACCCTGCAGGAGCTTATGGGCTTTGAAGACATGTCGGTCGGCAGAGCATATCTGGCCGTGACGGACATACATGTGAGGGAGGTCTTCAGCGCCTGCCATCCGCGGGCCTGAAAAAGACCGGAAAAAACGCAAAAAAGTGAATAAAACCCTTGAATTATCCATTGTCCTGTGATACCTTATTAGGGCTGTCGCGCAGACAGCAAGGTTATTACGGGCGGTCCTCTGGAGACGGCATTCGGTCGGAGGCTCCAAGAACGTCTTGAGAGGAAGGAGAGAATAACGTGAACATTTTAGACCAGATCACAATGGATTACAGGAAGGAAGACATTCCTGAGTTCAAGGTAGGCGACACTCTCAGAGTGCACGTCAAGATCATCGAAGGCCAGAGAGAAAGGATCCAGGTATTCGAGGGTTATGTG
>CACYHM010000009.1 GCA_902774195.1 uncultured Eubacteriales bacterium | reverse complement strand
GAGCTAACTTTAGCATCCGCGGAAGTGCTCAGTCAACAAAAAGCAGGCTCCTGTCTCATTGCCCGCGCTGTGCACCTGTGTTACAATTATCTGACCGAAGACATGACGGTCTTTTGATTTGCATCAGAATGTCTTTCTCAGGATGTATCTTTTCTTGCCGCCGTAGAGCTCCCTTTCGTCGACTATGTCGAAGTTCAGTACGAGGAAGTTGCGGTAGCTGTACGGATTGTCCGGCGAGATCGTGGTCAGGGCCTCTGTCGCGCCCATCTCGGCCGCCATACCGAGGCGCAGCTTGTTGAATATGCGCTGTATGCCGTAGCCTCTGTATTTCGGAGCTACCATGGTAAGATCCATCGAAACGGTCTTTGCGAGCTGCTCGCGGCTGTAATTGAAGTGCTTGCCGTAGTTCTCCGGATTGTCAGGATCATTAGGTATCATGACTGAATATCCGGCGACTTCGCCGTTGCACTCCGCGATCATGCAGATGTCGTGTTCGAGCTGTCCCAGCGATTCTTCTCTTGAGAATGTCGCATAAAGATCCTTGTCAGGCAGAGCCTCGACTATCGCGTCCTGAAGCGCCAGCACCTTGTCGAGGTCATCAGGCGTCGCTCTTCTGAAATCCACGAAAAGCTGTTCGCCCTTGCCGCCTATGGTCTCATATCTGAAAGGCAGAGTCTTCATAAATATTCCTCCGTTCGTGTCCTGTTTGAGCTAACTTTAGCATCCGCGGAAGTGCTCAGTCAACAAAAAGCAGGCTCCTGTCTCATTGCCCGCGCTGTGCACCTGTGTTACAATTATCTGACCGAAAAACATAAGATATCGAGAACAACAGACAGAATATACAAGGAGGGACACCATGGAAATGAAATTCTTGAGATGCGCGCATTGCGGCCAGATCGTTGCTGTCGTGAAGGGCACCGGAGTGCCTGTTATCTGCTGCGGAGAGCCGATGCAGGAGATCGTTGCGGGGACGACCGACGCTGCAGTCGAAAAGCACGTTCCTGTATACGAGGTCAAGGGCGATACCGTCTGCGTAAAGGTAGGGGCCGCAGAGCATCCGATGCTCGAAGAGCACTACATCGAGTGGATCGCGCTCAAGACAGAGCAGGGCAACCAGCGCAAGGCTCTGAAGCCGGGAGACAAGCCTGAAGCATGCTTTAAGATCTGCGAGGGCGACAAGGTAGAGGCTGTATTCGCATACTGCAACCTGCATTCTCTCTGGAAGGCATAAAGAGATCCATTTGATCAAAGGAGACGAAATATAATGTTTATTACAAAAGATATCCAGTACGTCGGCGTCAACGACCACCAGGTCGATCTCTTCGAGGGGCATTACATCGTTCCTGAAGGCATGGCGTACAACTCATATGTCATCTGCGGCGGCAAGACCGCTGTCATGGACACGGTCGATGCCCACTTCACGGATGAATGGCTCGGCAACATCAAAGGCGTCCTCGGAGACAAGGCTCCGGACTATCTGGTCGTCCAGCACATGGAGCCTGACCATTCCGGAAGCATAAGATCCTTCATGGAAGCGTATCCTCAGACGACTATCGTATCGTCGCAGAAGGCGTTCAGCATGATGGCAAACTTCTTTGAGGGAGAAGACTTTGCCGACAGAAGGATCGCCGTCAAAGAGGGCGACACTCTCGAACTGGGAACGCACACTCTCAGCTTCGTCGCCGCTCCGATGGTCCACTGGCCTGAGGTCATCATGACATATGATTCGGCAGATAAGGTGCTCTTCGCTGCAGACGGATTCGGCAGATTCGGAGCGCTCGATGTCATCGGCGAGACAAGTAAGGATGATGACGACTGGGCATGCGAGGCAAGACGCTACTACTTCGGCATTGTCGGCAAGTACGGCATGCAGGTGCAGGCGGTGCTCAAGAAGGCGGCGGGGCTCGATATCGAGATCATCTGCTCGCTCCACGGTCCTGTGCTCGTGCACGATCTCGGATACTACATCGGCCTCTACGATACATGGTCGAAGTACGAGTCCGAGTCGGAGGGCGTCGTGATCGCATACACCTCGGTATACGGCAATACGAAGAAGGCTGTCGAGCTGCTCGCAGACAAGCTCAGAGAAAAGGGCGTGCCTGCGGTAGAGGTCACAGACCTCGCGAGAGACGACATGGCAGAAGCTGTCGAGGACGCGTTCAGATATGACACCGTCGTATTCGCGACTACGACCTTCAACAACGACATCTTCCCGTTCATGAAGGAATTCATCAATTCGCTCGTCGAGAGGAACTACCAGAACAAGAGGCTCGCGTTCATCGAGAACGGATCCTGGGCTCCTCAGGCGGCAAAGGTCATGAAGGGCATGCTCGAGGGCTGCAAGAACATGACTTATGCTGACAACGATGTAAGGATCGTCTCGGCTCTGAACGATGAGAGCAGGGCGAAGATCGAGGCTCTGGCCGAAGAACTCGCTGCCGCATATAAGTAGAAGAAGCTGAAGAGCGGCCGGACGCGATGTCCAGCCGCTCTTTTTCAGGACAGCATGGACAGAACTGTAAAAAAGAGGATCAGAAGAGCGGGGTATACAGCGGCTCAGTGGACCTGGGGACTTCCCCAGACCCTGATCGGGTCGGTGGTCTTTCTCGTGCACCGAAAGGACGCCCACCGTGATCACAGAGGCGCCTGCCTGACCGAATGGGACAGGGACGACGGTCTTTCGCTCGGCAAATTCATCTTTGTTCCGAAAGGGGAAAAAGAGCCTCTCATAGATCACGAGTACGGACATACGCTCCAGTCGCTCATACTCGGTCCTGTCTATCTGCTTCTGGTCGGCGCTCCGTCTTTTATCTGGATGAGGATACCGTTCTTTGCCCGGAAAAGAAAAAAGACAGGCAAGTCGTATTACTCCCCTGTCTTTGAAAAGACCGCAAACCGTCTCGGCAGAACTGATATCCGCTGAGATCCTTTACCTGATGAATTTATCGATGGCGTTGTTCAGCTCTTCGATGGCTGCAGCGTCATCGTTTTTTACTGCCTCTACCATGCATGTCGAAAGGTGCTCCTTCAGTATGACCCTGCTGACCGAATTGATAGCGGACTCTATCGCCGAGAGCTGGATGAGCACCTCGGAGCAGTCGCGTCCGTTCTCGACCATCCGGCGTGTCGATTCCATGTGG
This sequence comes from uncultured Eubacteriales bacterium, assembly GCA_902774195.1. The sequence goes on along the minus strand of CACYHM010000009.1, from coordinate 10,031 downwards.
CCTATGATGCGGGCCATCCTGTTGAGCACCGTTTTGGTGTGCTCTGCCGAATGGATGTGGCCGTGGTCGTGAGCGTGAGAGGCGTCCGCATGCACATGGGTGTGCGTATATTCGTGACCGTTCTCATCCACATGGCTGTGCTCGTGGATGTGTTCGTGACTGTGCGCATGGACGTGTTCGTGATCGTGCGCGTGTGTATGATCGTGTGTATGATTGTCAGACATGATATCCTCCGATCGTCTTTTACCGGTATCCCCGGTCAGCTGTATCCACAGAAATGATAACAGATTATGCGGAGAAATATAACCCTCCCCGGGGCTTGATGCCCTTGCGCCGTGCATCAAAGCCTATGCAAAAAACGGGGATTAATGTATAATCTGATTTACGGCGGAAGTGCGCCGGACATAGAGACAAGGAGGCTAACATGACGGACTCTGAAAAGAAAAAGATCATTGAGGAAGGCGAGCCTGCGCAGAAAGTGACAGAAGAAAAAGGCGAACCTACCATCGACAAGAAATATCACCTGCTTGAATCCGGCAAGGCGAGGGAGATCATCGAAAGAGCGATGAACCTTGCCAGAGAGGAGATCCCTAAGGGCGCCGTCGCGACATACATCCCTGAACTCGGCAAGGAGGACCCTCACCAGCTCGGCATCTGCCTCTATCCACTCAAGGGAGAGAAGATCTGCCTCGGAGACTACGATGCGCGTTTCACCATGCAGTCGGTGTCCAAGGTGATCATGCTGATAGTGGCGCTCGAGGTATGCGGACTGAAGAATGTGTTCAGAAAGGTCGGCATGGAGCCGTCCGGAGAAGCTTTCGACTCCCTGGTAGAACTCGATGTCAGCGATTCCAAGCCGTACAACCCGCTGATCAACTCGGGTGCGCTGGCCGTCTGCGGACTGCTGCTTCCGGAAGTGTCCTTCCAGGACATGCTGAGATATACTCGTAATATTTGCTCTGACAGCGGCATCGAACTGAACGAATCGGTCTTCGACTCTGAAATGAAGACCTGCTCGCGGAACCGCTCCATCGCATATCTTCTCGAGAGCAAGGGCATCATCACTACGGACGTCGAAGATACCCTGAGGTTCTATACCAAGATGTGTTCGATGAACGTCACTGCTGAGTCGCTCGCAAACCTCGGAAAAAAACTCGCGAACGACGGCGTATGCAACCTCGACGGAAAGAGATATATGTCATCGAGGACGGCCCGTATCGCTAAGACGCTGATGCTGACATGCGGCATGTATGACGGTTCCGGAGCGTTCGCGATCAAGGTCGGCATCCCGACAAAATCCGGAGTCGGCGGAGGACTTCTCTCGGTATCCGACAAGCGTGCGGGCATCGGAGTATTCGGTCCGGCGCTTGACGCTCAGGGCAACAGCATAGCCGGATGCAAGCTCCTCAGAGAGATATCGAACGAGCTGAGGCTTAACCTCTTCTACGATCCTGAATGGGACAAGGAAGAAGACGATGACGAAAGTGTCATGACTACGATCAAGGAAAAATCCGTGATGTAACGTAGTTTTTGTATAGAAAAGGAAAGACCGAATTGAACATCACAGTATACTGCGGGGCGCTCGACGGGGGCGATCCCGAATTCACAAAAAGGGCGTACGAACTCGGCGCGTGGATGGCTGACAACGGCCACAGCCTCGTGTACGGAGCAGGCAACGCCGGCATGATGGGTGCAGTCTCGGACGGAGTGACCGACAGGGGAGGCACGACCATAGGAGTGACCCCGGAGTTCTTTGTGATGGCAGAAGTGACCAGAGACGACCTGACGGAGCTCATCATTCCGGGCGATATGTCAGAACGAAGGAAGGTCATGATAGAAATGGGCGATGCCTTTATCGCTCTTCCGGGCGGAATGGGGACGCTCGACGAGATAAGCGAGGTCATCACGTACAAGAGGCTCTCGCTGCTCGGAAGGATAAACAAGCCGATAATGATGTACAACGTGAACGGCTTTTACGACAACTTCTTCCGCATGCTCGATGACATGACGGAACAGGGCTTCTGCCGCAGGGTCGACCGCGACAACGTGATAGAAGTCAGATGCATAAAGGATATTGAGAACGCGCTCGCGGAGGCCGGCAAAGCCGACACCACCGTGAACATACTGGACGAGAGATAAAACAACAGATGAAGAACCTCTTCAAGACACTGCTTCCATACAAACTGACTGCGCTGCTGGTGCTCATGCTCATGGCAGGGCAGGCTTTTTGTGAGATGAATCTGCCGCAGTACACGCAGGCGCTCATCGATACGGGCATACAGAACAGAGGTATAGAGCATATAGTTCCTGAGGCGATAACCGAGAGCGAGTTTCAGGCGGCATCCGGATATATGGACGCTGACGAAAAAGCGCTCTGGGAGGATGCCTTCGAAGAGACGGGCGAAAAGAACGATAAGGGCGCTGCTGTTCTTAAGAGAAAAGACATGACAGAAGACGAGCTCGATGCGCTCGACGAAAAGCTCATAGGCCCTGTTGTGAGCCGCTACGCCGCAAAGAACGGCGAGACTCTCTCCGATGCTGAGGCCTATGCAGGCTCGGATGAGGGAGCCTTCGCCGACGGAAGGGGAAGCACTTCGGCCAACAGGAACCTCATGGCCATGGGCATAAGGTATGCCGGCGACTGCGATGAAGAGGCGGGACTTGATCTTCTTGAGATACAGAACGATTTCATGTGGCGCTGCGGAGGCATGATGCTTCTGATGTCGCTCATCGTGATGGTGTTCACGACTCTCATCTCGCTGCTGTCGGCCAGAGTAGGCGCGAGCATCGGAAAGGACCTGAGATACAGGCTCTATTCGAACGTCATGTCGTTTTCGAACGCCGAGATGGATGAGTTCAGCACATCCTCTCTCATAACGCGCGCCACCAACGACATACAGCAGGTACAGATGACGTCCACTATGATACTCAGGATGGTGCTCTTCGCTCCGTGCATATGCACATGGTCGATCATCAAGGTGTACCAGATGCACGCTCACATGGACTACATCGTGGTGACGGGAGTCCTTACCATACTCGCGATGGCAGGCCTGATGCTCGCCGTGGCCATGCCTAAATTCAAGGTCATGCAGTCTCTCATAGACGCGCTCAATGCGGTGTCGAGAGAGATACTGACCGGCATACAGGTCATCAGGGCTTTCGGACGCGAGAAGACCGAAGAGGAGCGCTTCGACAAGGCCAATACAGACCTCTACAGGAACCAGCTCTTCGTGAACCGCGCCATGATATCCATCACGCCTCTTCTGATGATCATAATGTACGGACTGAGCATATGGATCACATGGGTCGCCGCAGGCAGGATAGACATGGGAGAGATGCAGGTCGGCACGATGACTGCATTCATAGCATATGCCATGGAGATAGTATTCTCCTTCCTCATGATAGCCGGCATGGCGATATTCCTGCCTAGAGCCGGTATCGCTGCCGACAGGATATATGAGGTCCTCGAAAAAGAGACCAGCATCAAGGACGCAGAGAATGCGGAGGACATCCCGGAGGATGCCGAAGGGGTCATCAGGTTCGAGCATGTGTCGTTCAGATATCCGGACGCCGAAGAGAACGTCCTGACAGATATAGACTTCACCGCAAAGCCGGGCGAGACGACTGCGATCATAGGATCGACGGGCTGCGGCAAGACGACTCTGATAAAGCTCATCCCTAGGTTCTTCGACGTGACGGGCGGCCGCATCACGGTCGGCGGCAGAGACATAAGAGAGGTGACTCTCGAGTCGCTCAGGGATGAGATAGGCTACGTGCCGCAGAAGGGAATACTCTTCTCGGGCACGGTCGCAGACAATATCCGCTGGGGCAAAGAGGACGCGACGGATGAAGAGGTAGGTTCGGCGGCAGAGACCGCGCAGGCCGCAGCCTTCATAGATGAGAGGCCGGAGGGATACGAACGCGAAGTGTCACAGGGCGGGGCCAATGTATCCGGAGGCCAGAAGCAGAGGCTCGCCATAGCAAGAGCCGTGATCAAAAAGCCTAAGATATTCCTGTTCGACGACTCGTTCTCGGCTCTCGACATGAAGACGGATGTGGCGCTCAGAAAGGCGCTTGCCGAAAGCACGGAAGACAGCACGAAGATAATAGTCGCGACAAGAGTGGGGACCATCCTGCACGCTCAGCAGATAATAGTGCTCGACGAAGGCCGCATAGTCGGCAAGGGCACACACGAAGAACTCATGGAGAGCTGCGATATCTACAGGGAAACAGCCATATCCCAGCTTTCAGAGGCGGCGCTGGCCTGATCTGAAGAAAGGATCCGATGACGGACAGGGACGAAAAGGGAAAAAAGGAATACGAAGCGCCTGAAGAAGAGATGAAGACCGGTCAGGGCGACGGCAGCAGGCAGCGCCGTCGCGGGCGCGGTCCGAGCTCTATACTCGCTCCGGGCGAGAAGCCTAAGGATTTCCGCAAGGCGGTGATGGATACGCTCAGCTACATGGGCGCGTACAAATTCGCCGTTGCGGTCGTCATTGTCGTGTCCGCATTCGCCACCGTATTCGAGACGCTCGGTCCTAAGGTCATGGGAAGAGCGACGACTCTGCTGGCCGAAGGCGTCATGAACAAGATCCACGGCACCGGCGGCATAGACTTCGCTGCGGTAAGGAACGTTCTTCTGATGACCATGGCGCTGTACTTTGTAGGGGCCGTCGCGCAGTACATCCAGGCCCTCATCATGACGAACGTCACCCAGAAGATAGTGTATAAGATGAGGCGCGACATTTCCGAGAAGATCGACCGCATGCCTATAGGATATTTCGAAAGGGTACAGACAGGAGAGATACTCTCGAGGATCACAAACGACGTTGATACACTCGGGCAGTCTCTGTCGCAGAGCATCTCGAACTTTATCTGGGCCATAGTCAGCATGGCCGGCATCATAGTGGTGATGCTCACGATCAACGTGACGATGACTCTGATCGCGCTTCTGGTGCTTCCTGTATCTGCTCTTCTGATGGGCCTTCTGATAAAAGTGTCGCAGAAGCACTTCGCTGCCCAGCAGAAATACCTCGGCATAATCGACGGGCAGGTCGAGGAGACCTTTTCGGGACACCTTGTAGTCAAGGCTTTCAACAGGGAGGCCCGCATGACTGAAGAGTTCGCGGAGTCGAACGAGAAGCTCTACGAATCGGCATGGAAGTCGCAGTTCCTCTCGGGTCTCATGAGGCCTCTGATGAGGATCGTCAGCAACCTCGGCTATGCAGCCGTGGTAGTCGCCGGAGGCATCCAGTGCGTGAGAGGAGCTATAGGGGTCGGCGACATACAGGCCTTCGTGCAGTACGTGAAGAACATCGGACAGCCTATCCAGGACATCGCTCAGATAATGAACCAGGTGCAGTCCATGGCCGCTGCGGCCGAGAGGGTGTTCGAGTTCCTGAATGAGGACGAGGAGACCGACGCTCCTGGCGCGGCCGATGAGATGGGCGAGATAAAGGGTGCGGTCGAATTCAGGCACGTGAGATTCGGATACAAAAAGGACCACCCGGTAATAAAAGACTTCAGCGCGAACGTCGAGCCGGGGCAGAAGATAGCCATAGTCGGACCGACAGGCGCCGGAAAGACCACTATAGTAAAGCTGCTCATGAGATTCTACGATGTGGACAGGGGCGCGATACTGATAGACGGCAAAGACACGAGAGAATTCACCAGAAAAGAGCTGCGCGACAACTTCGCCATGGTGCTCCAGGACACATGGCTGTTCAGCGGGACTATCCGCGAGAACATACGCTACGGAAGAGAAGGCGCTACGGACGAAGATGTGATCGCGGCCGCAAAGGCGGCAAAAGCTCACCATTTCATCAAGACGCTTCCGGGCGGATATGATATGATGCTCAATGAGGATGCGACCAACATCTCCGAGGGGCAGAGGCAGCTGCTGACGATCGCAAGAGCGGTCATCGCGGACAAGCGCCTTCTTATACTCGACGAGGCGACATCCTCGGTAGATACAAGGACGGAAGAAGAGATACAGAAAGCTATGGATGCGCTGACAGAAGACAGGACGAGCTTCATCATCGCCCACAGGCTCTCGACCATCCGCAACGCCGACATGATCTTCGTGATGGATCACGGAGACATAGTCGAACAGGGAAGACACGAAGAGCTGCTCGCAAAGGGCGGCGCGTATGCAGAACTGTACAACTCGCAGTTCGAAGAAGTAGGATAAAAAGAAAGGCGAAGACATGAGAAACTACAGGGAAGAATACGAATACTGGCTGGCATCTGACGCGGTCGATGCAAAGACCAAAGAAGAACTCAGGGCCCTTGAAGGGAACGAAGAGGAGATCGAAGGCAGGTTCAAGGCCATGCTCAGCTTCGGCACCGCGGGACTGCGCGGCATCATGGGAGCGGGCATCGGCATGATGAACGTCTATACCGTAAGATATGCGACACAGGGCCTTGCGAATCTCATCATCTCGAAGGGCGGACAGATCGGCGGAGATTCAAAAGAAGGAAACGGCGTCGCGATCGCGCACGACTCCAGGCTGAACTCCAGGCTGTTTGCCGAGGAGGCTGCGGCAGTACTGGCAGCTAACGGCATCAGAGCATATATATTCGACGACATGCGTCCTACACCTGAGCTTTCGTTCGCGGTAAGGGAGACCGGCTCGATCGCCGGCATCAACATCACCGCGAGCCACAACCCGAAGGAGTACAACGGATATAAGGCGTACTGGGCCGACGGCGCCCAGCTCGGTCCTGAACATGCCGATGTCGTATCCGCAGAGATAGCCAAGATCGACATCTTCAAAGATGTTAAGACCACGGACTACGATGAGGCCGTGAATAAAGGTCTCATAAAGATACTCGGAGACGAGATGGACCAGGTATATATCGGGAAGGTCATGGAGACTTCGATCACTCACAAATACATCGATCAGGTCGCGAAGGACATGAAGATAGTCTTCACTCCTTTCCACGGCGCGGGCTATAAGCTGGTGCCTGAGATCCTCAGAAGACAGGGCTACGGTGCCATCATACCGGTCGAAGAGCAGATGGTGCCTGACGGAAACTTCCCGACGGTCAAGTCGCCGAACCCTGAGAACACAGAAGGCTTCGCTCTTGCTATCGAGTACGCGAAGAAGAACGGAGCTGAGCTCGTCATCGGAGTCGACCCTGACAGCGACAGGTGCGGAGCGGTCGTGAAGTCCGGAAATGAATACATCATTCTCTCGGGCAACCAGATCGCCTGCCTGATGCTCGACTACATCATCACGATGAGAAAGGAACTCGGCACGATGCCTTCAAAGCCTTTCGCCTGCAAGTCCATCGTTTCTACGGTCATGGCCAACAGGATCTGCGAAGTGAACGACGTGAAGATGTACGAGGTCCTGACCGGATTCAAGTTCATCGGCGAGAAGATCAAGGAGCACGATGAGAACGGAGACGAGCACTTCATCTTCGGATTCGAGGAGAGCATAGGCTTCCTCGGCGGCACCTACGCGAGAGACAAGGACGCGGTGTTCGCAGCGATGATGATGGCCGAGGTCGGATGCTGGTACAAGGCAAAGGGCATGTCGGTATATGACGGACTGCTCTCGCTCTACGACAAGTACGGATACTTCATCGAGAACACCGAATCCACGGTGTTCGGAGGCTTCGACTCGGCAGAGAGAAGAGAAGCCGTGATGAGCAGGATCAGAAAGGAGCCGCCTGAAAGCATAGGACTGAAGGTGGAGAGCATCACCGACTATACAAAGGATGTCCCGGGCTTCACGAAGAGCAACGTCCTCTTCTACAATCTGTCCGGCGGCTGCGCTGTCGCTATCAGACCGTCCGGCACAGAGCCTAAGATCAAGACATACGTCATGGCGCGCGGCGATACCGCCGAAGAAGCCGAAGAGCGCCGCATAGCAGTGCGCAGCGCGGTAGATACCATGCTTGGAGAATAAAGGCTCAGATGAAAGAGGACAGACTTATAACGATAATAGGAGCGCTCACGGCGCTGACGGGATTTCTGATGCTGTCCGTCGGCAGGTTCATCATGGGCGGCATCGTGCTGCTGATAGCCTTCGCCATATTCCTGAACAGGGGAGACGGAAAGTTCAACGACCGGAGCATATATGAAAAGATCGTAAAGACGGATATGGATATCCGGGACCTTTACGAAAAGATCAAAGATATCGACACTCCTCTCGGAAAAGCCTGGATCGCAGAGCATAAAGGGTTTTCCGGTGACAGCATCGTCTACGGTCCGGGACGCTACAAGGACTGCGTCGTCATATCACGAAAAAAAGGCAGCCTCGACATCAAGCACATCACCAAGCTCGACAATATCATCAGAAAGAGCGATGATGAGCACAGGTTCGACGATCTGGCCGACACTGCGGGCGTCGAGGTCACTCCTGAAAGGTATTCGGCTTTCGCGTCCATGAAGCTCATATCGGTGATGCTGGTGGAGCACCTTTACGAGCTTACTGAGAAGCTCGCGGCCGACATAAACGCCGAGGTGCCTGACGAACTCGACTTTTTCAGATTCTATTACCATAACTCGAGCGAGGGACATTTCAGGAACTCCGGGGGAGATGACGTGCTCAGAGTCGAGTGCAATTACCGGCCGTTCTCGGCGAGAGTCATGGATGAGAACGGAGAAGAGATGGCATCCGTCATGCCGCATGCCTTCAACCCCAAGGGAGACGTCGTCGACTCTGCCGGCTATGAGCTTTTCGCGGACGGAGAGCATTTCGGAGAGATAAGAAAGTTCAAAGAGGGGAAGAGCGAGGGTTACATAGCCGAAACGGATGCCGGAGAATTCAGGATAAACCTGTTCCCGGCATGCCTCAGGGCAAATATCTCGTGCAATCACACCATAGAACATGAGGGGAAACTCATGGCCGTGATTGGCGGTTCTCCTAATCTGCTCTTCGATACCTGCGGCAGGTGCCAGAACGACCTGGTGCTCTCGTATGACGACGATTATCTTGTGCTTTACGCTGTGCTCGAGGTATTCATCCTCACTCTGAACCGCAGGTACCTGAAATAGTGTGAATCATTGTTAAGACTGACCTGCCCGGTTGAAGGAAGAAGGCCGTGCGTGGTACAATCATATAGTTAAAGAACATATCGGAAACAGCATCAAAGGGAAAAGCAAATGAAAAAGATACTTCTTCCTCTCGAAGAAACAGAAAGAAGCCTGAAGGCGCTCCAGTACGCAATGGATCATTACACGCCTCAGGATGCGGAATTCGTGCTTCTCATGGTGGATGAGAAGCTCGGTTTTTCGGTGAAGTCCGAAGCCGAGGCCGCCGCTCTGAAGGAGCTTGGCGAAAAGGCGGCGTATATCTCAACTCTTCTCGAGGGCTACAGGGTGACTCTTGCGACGGCTGCCGGCAAGGCGGGCCTCAGGATCATCAGATGCGCAAGAGAGACCGGATGCGATCTCATCATCATGTGCAAGTCGTCCAAAGAGGATATGCGCAACTCCCTCGGTACTACCGCAGAATACGTCATCAACAACGCTCCGTGCGAAGTCCTCATCGTGAGCGAGGCTCTCAACACAAGGAACGAGTACAGAGGCCTGGTATACAAGACGGCAAAGGGAACGGTAAACCTCAGAGGCCAGCTCGGCGACAAGCAGAGCGAGTGCCTCCTGCCGAGCGTAAATCAGGACTGCATTTACCACATAGAGGTGACGGTAGGAAAGATCAGGTTCTTCCATACCGCTTACAATCCCGATACCAGAAACTGGGATCTGCCACCGCTGCCGGGACAGGAAGTCGCCATCGACATCCTGGCAGGAGAGGCGAAGGACATTCTCGTCAAGGCGGACAGCACGGACGGCAAAGCCGACAGGATACGCATAGTCAACAGAGATATGAAAAAGGAAGCGGTGTTCAGCTTCAGGATAGGCGCAGTGGGAGCGGCACCTGTGCCGCCAGTTGCAGACGCGCCGGGACAGAGGCCTGACGTCAACAAGGAGGCTATCGAGAAGAGAGCCACCATCGAAATGGAAAAAGTCCATGAGCCTGCCATACCTGAGGACTTCGAAGCGCCTGAGGTACCGACGT